>DASTJG010000578.1:0-2830 GCA_035716785.1 Anaerolineales bacterium | reverse complement strand
TACATCGGGCTACGCCCTCCTCGCAATGACAATTGTTAATCTTCCTTTGTCGGGAAATGCGACTCACCGTGTTTGATGATGAGATACAGATGGACACCGATCAAACCGGCGAGCGCCGCGGGGATCATCCAGATATGAGCGGCGAAGAAACGCTGCAGGGTGAGCGCGCTCAGGTCCGGCCCGCCGCGCAGGGCTTTGATGATGAATTCGCCCATGAATGGCACACTCCCGGCGATCTCCGTGCCAACGGTCGTTGCCCAGTACGCTCGTTGATTCCAGGGCAGCAGGTAGCCGGTGAAGCCCATCCCGACGGTCGTCAACAAAAGACCGATGCCGATCAGCCAGGTCAGCTCACGCGGGTATTTGTAGGATGCCGTCACGAACACGCGCAGCATGTGGATGAAGACGATCAACACCATTACTGAGGCGCCCCAGTGATGGATGCCGCGGATCAGCCATCCGAAGGCAACGCCTTCCATAATGTATTGAATGGAATCGTAGGCGTGATCGGGGGAAGGAGTGTAGTAAACAGTCAGGAAGATGCCCGTTACACCCTGGAGAACAAAAAGGAACAAACTCGCAGAACCGAGTGTGTTCCACCAGTTGCCTCTGGGTTCAGGGCGGTCAAGCAGGTTTTTATAGACATCGTTCAAACCAAGCCGTTCGTCCAGCCAGTCAAAGAGTTTTTTCCACATGGCTCAGGCTTCCTTGTAAAAGACTTCGAGAACGCCTTCATCGGTGACACGAAATTCCGTGTAGCGGTCGAGCGGCCGGGGCGGGGGTCCATCCAGCACCTCGCCTTTTTGACCAAATTTCGCATCGTGACACGGGCAGAGATACACCTGGTCGTTCTCGGACCAGTTCACAGTGCAGGCAAGATGCGTGCAGCGACTGTTGAGGATCAGGATGTCCTTTGGATCTTCCGAGTTGCGGATGACATATCCCCCGTGGCTGGTGGCCGTCCGCTCCCAGCCGTTGACCTGGACGCGCGTGAACGAAAAGGGAGTCGGTTTGCCGACGGTCATATTTTCCAGTTTCCCGATGGGGATCCAGTCCTCTTTGGCGCTCTCTTTTAGGGCAGGATCGATCAGATAAGCAACCGTGGGCAGGCCGATTACAGCTGTGATCAGACCTCCGATGACCGCGGTGACTCCTTTGATGAATTCCCGCCTGTTAATAGGCTCAGACATACACACCTCCAAAGTACTTTTATGATTTGGCGAGGCAGGTTTCCCTGGCACTTTCTCGTATAGCGGATCAAAAATGCCCGGATACTCGCAACGAGATGCTATTTCGATTAGAATAGGAGCGCGTTTGCCTTTTTTATTTATGGATTATAAAGGTCAATCCCATCTTCATTAGAGGAAATCTGAAACCAATAACCCATGAGTATTGTCACTTTTAATAAACAACGCCTGAGTGGAATAATACACCATCTTTCCAAAATTAACTTTTCAAGGAGGCGTAGATGAGCCTGAACAGAAATGTCAGCCTGGCTACGGGTCTGCGGTACAGAGGCCAGGGTCCGATGCTGACCTTTGTCCTGCACCGGATCGGCGGGCTGGGCATGGCAATTTTCGTCACGATGCATATCCTGGCATCGTTCCTGGGCGGGGACATTGGAAAATTCTTGAATGACATCTACATGCACTGGCTATTCCAAATCTTTATTTTCTTCTGTGCGCTCTTCCATGCCATCAACGGCTTGCGAATCACCCTCGTTGACCTGTTCCCAAAACTGCTCGTGCACCAGCGCGAGGCGATCTGGGTGGAATGGGCGGTCTTCCTTCCGCTCTTCGCCATTGCCGTCTTCGTGATCATCAGTACGGCAGGAGGATAACATGGCAACCACAAAATCGAGAAGTCTCCCCGTATCGAAGCGCGGTCTCAACTTTGAAATGCTGATGTGGCTGTTCACGCGTCTCTCGGCGCTGGCGATGTATGCCTTGATCCTCTTCGCGATCATCGGGGCGCTATGGATGGGAGCACGCTACCAGATGAATCTTGCAGACGTGCTGCGCTGGGGCTTCATGCCCAATCCCGGTCATGTCCAAAGCATAGCACTCGACAACCCGGACGCGTGGGCAACTGTGTTCTGGAGACTGACTGCCAGCGCGCTGCTTCTGTTGGCAGTCGCGCATGGCGTGCATGGACTAGTTGTCATTGCGGATGATTATATCGTCAGCCCGCGCGGGCGTCTGATCGCCCGCTGGCTCAGCATCGCGATGGTGATCTCGATGAGTGTGATTGGTGTATATGTCCTCTGGACATCGTAAAATTTTCAACCACAAAGGATCACTAAGTAAAAAACCTTTGTGAATCTTCGTGACCCTTAGTGGTGACTTTGGAGAATTTATGGCAAATGTTCATCAATTTGAAGTGGTGGTCGTCGGCGCGGGGGGCGCGGGACTCATGGCAGGTTTGTATGCCTCGCGCGGGGCCAGGACGGCTGTGATCAGTAAACTCTATCCGACGCGTTCCCACACGGGCGCGGCGCAGGGCGGGATCAGCGCGGCGCTTGGTAACTATGAAGAAGACAAACCCGACTGGCACACCTATGACACTGTCAAAGGTTCGGACTATCTCGGCGACCAGGATGCCATCGAGTTCATGACCAACGAAGCCATCGACGCAGTGCTCGAACTCGAACACATGGGACTTCCATTTGATCGGACTCCGGAAGGACGCATCTCACAGCGTCCTTTTGGTGGGCACACCAACAACGAGACCGGCAAGCCTGTCCGGCGTGCCTGTCACGCCGCCGATCGCACGGGACACATGATCCTGCAAACGCTGTATCAGCAGTGTCTGAAGAATAAAGTCAACTTCT
>DASTJG010000577.1:0-3712 GCA_035716785.1 Anaerolineales bacterium | reverse complement strand
TGTTGGAGGCAACGGCAAAGGCAATACGCGCCGGGAAGTTGGCCTTGATCAGCCCCGTGACCACATCCACCGATGGGCGCTGGGTTGCGAGGATCATATGGATGCCGGTGGCACGCGCCAGCTGCGCGAGACGCGTGATCGTCTGTTCGGTCTCGCCGGGCGCGATCATCATCAGGTCGGCCAACTCATCGATGACAACGACCAGGAAGGGCAGCTTCTTGGTACCCTGCAGCTTCATGCGCGCATTGTAATCGGTGATGTTGCGCGCGCCGACCTGTGCAAACATGTGGTAACGCTTGTCCATTTCACGCGTCATCCATTGCAGCGCGCCGATCACGCGTTCGATCTCCACGACGACCGGCGCGAGCAAATGCGGGACACCGTTATAATTTGTCAACTCTACGCGTTTGGGATCAACAAGGATCAGGCGGACATCATCGGGTGTATTGTGCAGCAGCAAACAACTCAAGATGGAATTAACACAAACCGATTTACCGGAACCGGTCGTCCCGGCGATGAGCAGGTGCGGCATGGACTCGAGATTGGCGCTGATGGGATGGCCGGTCACATCCTTACCCAGAGCAAACTTCAACGGGTGCCGGTTACGCTGGAAGGGTTCGCTTTCGACGATGTCGCGCAGGGCCACCAGGGTCATTTCATCGTTGGGAACTTCGATGCCTACATAACTATGACCGGGCACCGGAGCCTGGATGCGGATGCGCGGCGCTGCCAGCGCGAGCGCCAGATCGTCGGCAAGCGACGAAATTTTGTTGACGCGTACCTTGGTGCGCCCGCTGCGAGTCTCGACGAAGAGCGGCTCCACCCCGAATTGCGTGATCGTCGGCCCGCGGTTGATCTCCACCACCTGCACCGGCGCGCCGAACGAAGCTAGCGTCTCCTGGATCAACCTTGAACGCTGTTGGATGAATTCTTCATTGACCTCCGGCGCGGTGCCCGTATCCAGGATCTGTTGGACATCCGGCAACTGCCAGTTGATCACCGGCTCTGCTGATTTAACAGTTTTTATCGGCGCGCCCGGCATTTCACTTTTCACCTCAGGGTTGGGGCGATGCAACGGCGTATATCCGTTGGAGGAAACTTCCTGATTCTCAGGGGCAAACGTCTGCCCGGGTTTCGCCAAGGGTTTTGCAAGCCAGGCGCGCACTTTGATGACCAGTGGATTGACCCAGCGGAACAAATCTTCCACAGAAATATCGAAGATCATGATCAGGGTGATCAACAGCCATGCCAGCAGGGCAACAATCGCTCCCCCGATACCAAAGCCGTTGAAAAGAACGCGCGCAAAGATATCTCCGAGACGTCCACCGCCCTGACCGGCCAACACGACTTGTTCAGGTTCCGTCACCGGAAGAAACATCAGGGTAATCGAATGTATGATTGCAAGCAGCCAGAAGAAAAATAAAAGGATGCCGGTGGCACGTTCGATGGAAAGTGGAGGGAGTTTTTCGATGCGGCGAAAGATCAGCCACAATCCCATCAGGATCAGCCCCACGGGCAGGATGTAGATTCCCCAGCCAAATGTATAACTCAGCGGGCGCATTACACTTTCTGTCACTTCACTGCGCTGGGCAGAGAAAAGGATCAACGCGATGAGCAATCCCGCCAGCGACATGATCGCGCCAACCACATCCAGTTTGCGTTCCCCGGAGAGAGAATCCCACCAGGAAGCGGAAACAGGCACCGGCTGAGAGTGCTGCGCAGCCTTCCCCTTCGCAGGAGGTGCCTTGTGCGCGGCATTCCCCTTCCCATGCGAAGGAGTCAGTACCTTGCCCTTGAGTTTTCCACCGGACTTGGAGGATGAAGAAGGAGTCTTGAGAGGCATGATCTCTAAAAGTATAGCACAAATGGTCTGTTTTTCTTTTACCGCTCGGGGCATTTGCTGCCCATGAAAAATCGATTCCCCATTCTATTTTTCGCGTTGAATATCCGTGCGGCACTCTGTGAGGTAAAATTATGGAAAATGTAACAGCTTGACATTCGCACACACCTGCCCCGGGGGAGATCACAGAGATGGAAAAACTCTGTGCACTCTGTGGCAAATTCTGTCACTAAAGGGACTCAAACTTTGTTCGAAATACTTTTCCTCGGCACATCCGCCTCCGCGCCCTCCGCAAAGCGCGGACTTTCCGCCCAGATCGTCAAACATGATGAGTATCGTTTTCTAATTGACTGCGGTGAGGGCACACAACGCCAGATCCTGCAGGCGGGTGTCGGCTTCAAGAATCTCACACGTATCCTCCTGACACACGGACATCTCGATCACATCCTTGGGCTGGGCGGGCTGCTCAGCACATTCATGCGCTGGGAGGCCATCGAGGAATTGGATATTTTCGCCGGGCACACCACGCTCGACCGCGTCCATGACCTGTTGTACGGTGTTGTCCTGCGGGGGAATCAGGCTCCCATGCCGCTGCGCCTGAACGAGATCAAGCCCGGGCTGTTTTTTGAAACCGATGATTTCACGGTCAGCGCATTCTCTGTGACGCATCGCGGTCCCGACTGCCTGGGATATCTCTTCGAAGGGAAAGCCCGGCGGCCCTTCCTGCCGGAAAAGGCGGACGCGCTGGGAGTGCCGTTCGGTCCCGAGCGCCGCGAGCTGGTCTCCGGGAATGAGATCCTCCTGCCCGGTGGTAAACGCGTCAAACCGGACGATGTGCTGGGTCCGCTGCAAAAGGGCGTAAAACTCGTCGTGGTGGGCGATACCGGCCGGACGGATGACCTGCTCGAGGTCTGCCAAAATGCGGACGCGCTGGTGATCGAGTCCACCTATACCGATGAAGAGGCGGAGATGGCCCGCCAGTTCTCACACCTGACCGCCCGCCAGGCAGCCGAACTTGCTGTGAAAGCCGGCATCAAAAAGCTGATCCTGACACATATCTCCCGCAGGTATCGCGAAAAGGATATCTTGAAGGAAGCCCAGGCGATCTTCCCGAACACATCGGTTGCGCGGGATTTCGATTCGTTCCAGATCAAACGTGATGAACAATAAAAAAGGCGTGGAACGGATCCACGCCTTCGCTGTTTACTGCCTCTGTGATTAGATCGCATCACTCGTCATAATGAACAGGGGGGTCATCTCGAAGCTCTCGAACTTCGGACGCAGACGATCCGTGTTATAGAAGCGCTCCACGTTGACCGTCTTCTTGGTGCTGGTCACAATATCGATCGGGATATTGTCATAGCGCCCGTTCTTGAGGACTACCAGCCGTCCGTGCACCTTCTTGAGGATCAGGTCGAGCGCAAGGTTGCCATATGCCATGGGGACGATCGAATCGATCGCATCCGGGTCACCGCAGCGGGTGAGATAGCCTAGTTTCTGATTGACCGTATCCACAGGGCGACCATTATTGTACTTGGGTGACAATTCCTTGATCTTCGCGGAAACGAGATCGCCAATACCGCCCAATTTCATATGACCAAATGCATCCGTCGTCTTGTCCGCGAAGACCATTTCGCCGCCCGCGAACATGGCGCCTTCCGACACCATTACCACCGAGTAATGGCTCGGATTCTTGACACGGTCCTCCACCAATAACTCCGTGAGCCGCTCGATATCGAATTTATACTCGGGGATCACACAACGATGTGCAGCACCGGCCATGGTGGGCAGCATGGCTGTAAAACCGGCATATCTTCCAAAGACTTCCAGCACAACGATGCGCTCATGCGAGCCGCCGACTGTACGGATGCT
>DASTJG010000576.1:0-4977 GCA_035716785.1 Anaerolineales bacterium | reverse complement strand
TTCTGTTCGGCTTCCAATTTGCGATAGCCTTCAGACTGGATCGCGGTGAAGTGGACGAACACATCTTCACCACCATCACGACCGATGAAGCCATAGCCTTTGGTGGCATTGAACCATTTAACGGTTCCGACGTAGCGTTCTGACATCTTACATCACTCCTGCTGTGTTTAAAATTTATGCCCGATCACCTTACGCTTTCAAAGGCGAACCGGGCACGACGCAGGCAAGATTATCATGTCTGTCAGGTGGTGTCAAGACCGCCTCTATCCTTCTTCCGTATGACCGCATAACGCGACGAAAAGTGGAACCAGGGAGGCGACCACCTCACCTTTTGCGTCCCTGTGCGGATCACGCTGCGCAGTCCATCCGGACCCTCGAACGGTTCCAGCAGCATCAGCGACCGACCCAACTCGAAGGCCGCATGCGCGTCCGAACCCACCGTCCCCGCAACCTGATGCTTCTCCGCGAATCGCCGCGCCGCGCGGTTGAAGCGCGGCAGCATGCAGCGCGAGTTATACACCTCGATCGCATCCACCTGCGGCAGGATCTCGAGCAGGTCGTGCTCCTGCCAGCCGCCGCTTCGCCACTTGTCAAACGGATGGGAGACACTGATGAACGCGCCCTGGTCCCGCAGGCGGCGGATCGTCTCCTGGGGTGTCAGTCCTCTGGGAATTTCCTCGCTCACAAACGCAGCCAGGATCTCGCCGCGTGTCGTCATGATCTCCTCCCCCACGATGACCAGTTCCGGGTCCAATACCTGAGCCGCGCGCGCGCCCGCGATCGTGTTGTGATCGGTCACTACGACGCGATCAATTCCCTTGCGGCGGCAGGCATCCACCAGCTCGCGCGGAGGTGTGAGAGAATCTTTAGAAGCATTGGTGTGACAATGAAACTCAACATAAAGATGGTCCATATAATTGATTGTACTGCCATTCTGCGGTGGCTATTTAGAGGGTTTTGTTATAAAATTCATAGGAATGGACGACACTCCCTTCTACAAGAGACCATGGTTCTACATCGCAGGGTGGCTGGCGGTTTTGCTGGTTATCTATGGTTGGTCGATCTGGTCAATTTCTAGAGCGGACGGACTTCAGAACCACCTGGATGATATTTTCATCGATTTAGCCTGTATCTTTCCTGTCCTCCTGGTTCTTTGGCTCGCATTTTTCGCACAATTTGTCCTGCCGGTGCGTACATTCCGTGACCGACAAAAAATATTCAGCCGGCTCATCAGTTATCTGTTTGGCACGCACGGCCCTACATTATTCATTGAAAATGGCATCATCAAGGAACACTCCGGGGAAAGGGATAAAAAGGGACCGGGAGTGCTCTGGCTCGATTCTGCCAGTGCAGCAGTGACACGCACGGCAGTTGCCTTTAAACAGACCCTTGGTCCCGGCGTGCACTTCACCAAAAATTCGGAGTTCATCGCAGGAACTTTAGATTTGCATAATCAGTCCCAGGTGATCGGCCCCCAGGAAAGCGACAAACCCTTCGAAGAAATCAGAGAAAGCCAAACCCTGGAAGAATGGTCACAGATCCAGGATCGCCGCAGGCAGGTCAGTGCGCTGACGCGTGATGGAATAGAGGTGATCCCCAATATTTCCGTCTCATTCCGTGTAAGCACAGGCTTCCCCAAAGAGGGACAGCCGGGGTCACGCTTCGGTTACAGAACAGGCGTTACAAAGAAGGATAAGGAAAACGAAAAAAAAGATCAGGACGCGATCCGCCGGGCAATTCTTGGAGAAGGCATCAACCCGAATGCTGTGCAGGATTCGCCGCGACACCGCGTGGCCTGGAACGAACTTCCCGGTTCCCTGGCAGTGGACGTATGGCGTGAATATGTCGCCAAGTTCACACTCGATCAACTATTCCAGCCGGACCAGCCGGTTCCATCTTCCCCGCCGTCGGTGCCTCAGCCCACCGAAGAGGAAATCGATCCGCTCAGCCGGCCCATCCAGGTAGGCTCAAACCGCCAGGCGATGCAGACCAGTCTTGCCAGAATGGTCCGCGAGGTCAACCTGCTCATGGCAAAAACGATCGCGTACCTGGAAGGAAAAAAAGAAGAGAAAAGCAAGCGGACATTTACGTCCCAGCCATTTACTACTACAGCCCAGCCCAGCGTGAAAAAAGAGCCTGAAAAAAAGACCGCGTTGCAAGTTATCAATGAAATGGTCAAGGCACGTTTGACGCACGAGGAGGTTGATGTCCTTGATGATCACGGAGTGCGTCTGAAGGAAAAAGCTCCCAGCCTCGAATGCAAGCTGCTGGAGGAGCGCGGCATCGAGGTCCTCAATGTGTCGATTGGCAATCTCCGTTTCAATCCCCAGATCGAGGACACGATCCTGAGTCGCTGGTCAACCACATGGCTGATGAACGCCAAGGTGGAAAGCGAGCAGGTGGAAAGGAAACGCAACCTGATGGAAACTGCCGGGCAGGAACAAGCCATTCGTCAGTATGCGGATTTCCTGAGCAAGGACCTGATTCAAAAGAAGCCGGTTGGCATCAAGGAAACACTAAAGACCCTCCTCTTGCGAACGCGTACACTGATCATGAACAGTCCTCAGCTGCGTCAACGGATGACGGAGGAACAGCAGGACCTGGAGGAAATTATCCGTTGGATGGAGAGCGTTTGAACATGAATGCATCGGCTTCCTCTACGCTCGGCTCTGCGACTGAGTCCAACCTGCAAAAAGAACTCCATCTGTTCCGTGAACTGTTTCCGCGCCTGGTCGATGCCATCCTTAACAGAATGTTCGACCTGCGCCCGGAAAAGGCGTCGCGCCGTATGTGGTATTTGATCGTATTGTTTTTCATAGCCGGATTCATCATTAGCTTATTGTATTATCCACTAACTGAGAAGAACAGCTGGGTAGAACGCGCTCAGGCCGTCTTCCAATATTTCTTGGACCCTGACTTTGCAGACAGCTATCCGGGTAATCCACTGGTGAATTTTTTTGCTTATGTCGTACAGGTATTTACTGATCCCCGAATTGTGCAATATATTCCCATTTTCCTGGCGTCGTTTTTTATTGGACTGCAATGTGCCGCGCTCTATCTGGCTGACATCTTCGAACTGGAACATGTCAGCATTGCACGACATTTCATTTGGGCAGTTGCCCTTTCCGGAAGTGAGGACTCTTTTCGCGTCAGCCAGGGCAAGGTTTCAGAGGATTATCATCATTCACCGGCATTTGTGATCGGCGGTCCCGGCAAGGTAGTCATTGACCTGGACTCGGTCGCTCTATTCGAAAAAGCGGACGGTACTCCGCATGTGATTGGACCCACAGCCAAGGAACCAGGCGGACGGGCTACTCTGGAAGGCTTCGAGCGTTTCCGCGAGGCGATCGACATCCGCGATCATTACGTGGATCTACGCGACCAGGATGCCAAATCACAGTCCGTGAAAAGCCGCAGTCTTGACGGCATCCAGATCACCGCGACCGATGTCAGGCTCATGTTCAGCGTCTATCGTGGTGGAGTCAAACCGTCGGCTGAACAGCCGTATCCGTTCAGCCAGGAAGGGGTGGAACAGATCGTCTATAAAGCAACTTCAAAAGTTACGCCCGAGAGGGCCAACCCATCCACCTATGCATTTTCATGGATCAATAAAATGATCAGTCTCATTCGCAATGAGCTGAGCGCGTTCATGAGCAAGCACAAGCTCTCTACCTACTTAGCCAGCATCGGAGTGCCAGAGCTTGAGAAGTTGAAACATCGCGAAGAAGCGATCGTCGAACAGGCACAAAAGTTAACCCAGGCAGAGCAGGGTTTCCTCGGTTCAAGTGGACAAAGCAGTGTGCCGGAATTTCAGTCGCGCTACAAGATCACGAATCTGTTTACGCAGTTTGCAAATGAATTTACAAAGAAAGCCCGCGACAGCGGCGTTGAGCTCCATTGGATTGGTGTGGGCACCTGGAAAACACCCTTCGATATCATTCCTGAAAAGCATTTGGAAGCCTGGAAACTCAGCAACGATAATTTATATCGTGAAAGTGATGAAGTACTGCATGAGCTCGAGAAAGAGTCCATCATGCAGAAGACGGTATCCCTGATCCAGGATGTTCCGGTCGCAGCCTATATGAAGGCCACCAGTGAGGATCAGGAACACAAAAAGGCTATGCGATCGTTGTTGTTAGCCTACCACCAACAATTGCTGGAAGCGGTCGAGTTTATGCGTGCCAAGGGTGAAGCCGTTCCACCACATATTGAAGAAGCCATTGCACATATCAATAATATGTTCGGTCATTTCTTGTAAGGCAGCATGACCAATCCTGATGAATTTTTAGTAAAGTCCAACGAAGTTAAACGGGCAATGAGCATTTCATTGCCCATTGTTGCACTTGAATCCACGGTCCTCACCCACGGACTGCCGCGTCCGCAAAACATACAACTGGCCCATGATATGGAACGGGCCGTCCGGGAGCAGGGCGCGACCCCGGCTACCATTGGATTTCTGGATGGCTATCTCCACATCGGTTTGAGCGAGGCTGAGCTCGATCGACTTGCGAATGAGAAAGAGCCTTATAAGGTCGGTCCGCGCGATTTTGCAGCGGTCATCACACAGGAAGCATGTGGCGGTACGACCGTTGCAGGCACCATGCTCGCCTGCAAACAGGCCAATCTCAAAGTCTTTGCCACCGGAGGGATCGGCGGTGTGCACCTCATGTCAATTTTTGATATTTCAGCAGACTTACAGGCGCTGGGATCCATTCCCATGATCGTTGTTTGCGCAGGTGCCAAGGCAATTCTCGATCTTGCTGCAACCCTTGAGTATCTCGAAACCATGAGTGTGCCTGTGATCGGTTATGGTACTGATAAGTTCCCGGCTTTTTACTCGCGCGAGAGCGGACTGGATGTGAGCCTCAGGCTCGATACTCCACAGCAGGTTGTCGAGTTTGCGAAAGCCCATTGGAATACGGGAATGCAAAGCGCGGTCCTTGTCGCAAACCCCATTCCGGAGGCAGAAGCGATTCC
>DASTJG010000575.1:0-3744 GCA_035716785.1 Anaerolineales bacterium | reverse complement strand
GCTGGCATGGCGCAGATAGGTGATGACATCTTTCTTGGCCGCCACGTACCCACCCACCGATGGAATGGTCTTGCTCAGCGTGCCCATCTTGATGTCGATCACATCACCAAGGCCGAAATATTCCTCGATGCCTGTGCCTCTCTTGCCAAGCACCCCCACCGAATGCGCTTCATCGATCATCAGCCAGGCATTGTATTGTTTGCATAATTCGACCATTTTCGGAAGGTCGATGATATCGCCGTCCATGCTGAAGACCGAGTCGGCGATGACCAATTTGGCAACCTCCGCAGGCGCATTCTTGAGCAGGCCCTCGAGATGTGCCATGTCATTGTGACGGAAACGCCTGAACTCCGCGCCCGACATCAGACAGCCATCCACGATGGAGGCGTGATTCAATTTATCCGAAAACACGTAATCGCCGCGTCCCATCAGGGTGGAAACGACCGTCAGGTTCGTGGCATACCCGGAGGTATAGGTGATCGCCGCTTCGGCATGTTTGAAGTTTGAAATGGTCTCCTCAAGCTCATCGTGGATGGTCAGCGTGCCCGCCAGCGTACGGACACCGTGTGTCCCCGTACCGAACCTGTCTACTGCCTTCTTCGCAGCTTCGTTGATTCTTGGGTGTCCCACCAATCCAAGATAACTGTAGGAAGCATACATGCCCATCACCCGCCCGTCTACGCGCACCTTTGCATCATCAAGCATTTCCTGAACAGGCTGGTTGTAAAAGTACAAACCGTGTTCCTTGAGACCAGAAATACGGTCGGTCATGGCTTTGATACGACGCGTCACAGCGTCATTTGTAGTATGTACATCCATGTAATGCCTCCGAAAAAGAATGACGCAAGTTTACCAGAGACTATGAACTTCCGTAGTCTGGCTTCACCGGCTTTCCCGTTCGGGCAGACTCGAGCAGCGCAAAGATGACGGCAACATTGGCGCGGCTGTCGTCGAGCGAAATACGCGGGTCACGGCCCAGCAAAATTGCATCTGCCATATCCTCAACTTCGCCGAGGTACAACTGCTGTCCCTTGATCTTGATGGTCTCTGTTTTCTCATCACGCGTCAGATAGATTTTTTCGTCCGGTTCCGGTTTGAAAGGGTTGGGGATGCTCAGCGTTCCCTCGCTCCCGACGATCTCCAGGAAGGAATGGAACGGGATGGCGAAACTGCAATCGAACTGGGCATGGATATCATAGTTGAAGCGCATCTGCCCGACGAACGTCTCATCGATCCCGGTCGGCCCCGTGACCTGCCAGCCAAACACCTCGAGCGGCGCCTCCCCGACGACCGTCCGCGTGTAGCTGATGGGATAGCAGCCCACGTCCCAAATGCTGCCTCCGCCCATAGATGGATCGAGGCGCACATCTCCCTCGCGGGTGAGGACAAAGCTGAAGGAGCCGCGGATCAGTTTCAGGGCACCAAGCGATCCGCTCTTCACCAGTTCCTGCACTTTGAGCGTCTGCGGATGATGACGGTACATGAAGGCTTCCGCCACGACACGGTCATGCCTGCGAGCCGCGGCTTGCATCGCGTCCACCTCTTCCACGCTCAGCGCGAGCGGCTTTTCACACAGCACATGCTTGCCCGCTTCGACAGCTTTGATCGTCCATTCGGCGTGGAGATGGTTCGGCAGCGGATTGTAGATCACGTCGATCTCCGGGTCGGCGAGCAACGCTTCGTACGATCCGTACGCGCGCGCGATCTTGTTTTCACGCGCGTAGTTGTCCGCGGCCTCCTGCGTCCGCGAAGCGACCGCGACAAGATCATTTCGTTTGGAAACCTGTAAAGGCGGGATGAGAGCGCTGTTGATGCGCGCCGTGGAAAGCAATCCCCAGTTGAGAACTTTGTTGGTCATGGTTATGTCCCTTTCGAAAATAAATCCTACAAATTTGTAATCTTGCAGGACTATTTTATCCTACTGACAATATTTGCACGAACGGCAAAACTCGCCTAAAATTCACGCAATGCAAAATATACTAGCTGGCATCGCAGAATTCCTGATAGAGCAGGGACGAACTCTTCTTGTCACTGGCATCTTTATCACCATAATGTATGTGTGGGGCAGAGTAAACCAAAAAGAAGGCTATTATCGCTGGCTGACAAAAATCAATCCTCAAAATGCAAAGGCACACTACCAGCTTGGAAAATCCCTGGAGAACCTCCCCGATCGACAACTAGAGGCGGAACATGAATTCCAAAAGGCTATTTCTTTGAATCCTGGCAGTTCCTGGGCATATTATGCCTTATATTATTTGCAGGCAAATGAAAAGAAATATTCGGATGCGCAAGAAACATTAAAAAAAATGGTCGAGCGTTTCCCTGGGGATGGTGTCACCTTTGCCTGCCAGGCAAACTACTTCTGGCGCCAGGAACTTTATCCAGAGGCAGAAGATGCATTCAAAAATGCGGTGAGGCTGACACCTAACTATTCATACATCCGCAACGAATATGGGAGGTTTTTACTCGAGAGAAATAGGTACACGGAGGCGGAGAACGAATTTCACGTCGCCATCCAGCTGGAACCGTCAGATCAAACCGCCTACCGGCAACTTGGAAAAGTATTCGAAAAGACCGGGCAGTTTGAGAAAGCAGAAACCTTTTACCGGAAGGCAATCCAACTGGCTCCCCAGGAAGGTTACGCCTACTGGGATTTATGGGAATTATTCGATCGGCAGGGCCGGTATGGCGAAGCAGAATTATTTTATAAGAAGGTGAGATTCAGTCGACCGAAAGATCCCCTTATTTATGCCTTGATTGTCTCCAGCCTGGAAAAACAGGGGAAACTTGACGAGGCAAAAAAGCACGTCGAAAAAATGCTGGAGTTTGCTCCGGAAGATATACGGTTGTTGTCAATGCTCGGATCACTCCTGGAAAGAACAGGCAATTCTATGGAAGCCGAAAAGCTATTCCGGATAGCAATTGCCAAATCTCCGAGTGATCCATCGCTATATTGTTATCTTGGCATCATTCTTCATCACACAGAGGGACGCTGGCTGGAAGCGGAAGAAGCGTACAAAAAATCCATTGCGTTGGATCCATCCCGTTTTACGGCTTACGCCATGCTGGGCTCTTTGTTGTACGAGCTGAAGCGTTTTAAGGAGGCAGAAACGTACTATCGAACGGCCCTAGAGCTCCGGCCCACAACCGCAAGCACTTATAACAGCCTGGCGCTTTTGCTTCAGGATCAAAAACGTTTTGAGGAAGCAGAAAGCCTATGGCACAAGGCAATCGAGCTTGAGCCGGCTACGCCAAGCTTCTACATCAATCTTGGCGGTTGTTTTCAGCGTCAACATAAGCGTGAAGAAGCTGAACAATGCTATCAGAGGGCAATCGACATCGAACCCTCGAATGCAGATTTCTATTATTATCTTGGCAATCTCCTCTATGAGAAAAAACGGTTTCAGGATGCCAGGAAGGCTTATGAGAAGACCCTAGCATTAGAGCCAAAACATTTTAAAGCGTTGAGCTACCTGGCAAATATCCTTCGAAGAATCGGCTATTTCGAGGAGGCATTGCGCACACAAATCCAGGCGCTGGAGATGGCCCCAAATGAGTTTCTCCTCAATGTTGGAGTGGCGTCCATTCAAAAGTCGATAGGCAATGTTGCAGAAGCAAAGAGATATGTGGAAAAATCCAGGCAGCTAATCAATGAAAATGATTTTGCATATTGGTATAACCTGGCCTGCATGGAGGCAATTCTCGACAACAACGAATCCGCTCTTCAGCATTTGGAAAAAGCCA
>DASTJG010000574.1:0-3731 GCA_035716785.1 Anaerolineales bacterium | reverse complement strand
AGACCTGATCGCCGGCATACGCTGGCAACGGGACATTTACGATGCGTTTCTTTGCCTGAGGCGCGTCCTCGATCCGGCCGGTGCCGGGATAAAAGTACTTCCCCCACTGGTGTGCCGACAAAAATGCGACGCGCTCCTCGTTCAGGAAGGCAGCCTGTGTGCCATTGCCGTGATGGGCGTCGTAATCAATGATCGCGACGCGCTCTATTCCACGGGCGAGGACGTCCCGTGCTGCAATGGCGACGTTGTTGAAGATGCAAAATCCCATGGCGCGATCCGGTTCGGCGTGATGTCCCGGCGGGCGGACCAGGGCGAAGGCATTCTTCGCCTCTCCGCTTATCACCGCGCGTGCGCAGGTGATGACTCCGCCTGCTGCCAGCAAGGCATCCTCAAAGGAAGAGCGGGTCACAAACGTGGGCGCATAGTCAATGATCCCTGGCGCCTGTTCTCTGCAAACCTCTTCGATGGCTGAAACTAGTTTGGGCTGGTGAACGTAGGCGATCTCTTCAGGTGTGGCAGATTTTGCCTGGATCAACTCTGCATCGATGGATTTAAGACGTGGCTCCAAAACCTCGAACCGCCCCGGTCGTTCGGGATGATCGGGATACACATGATTCGGGGAAGGGACATATGTATAAATGGTTTTCATGTTTGAATTATAGTCTTTAAAACCCTCCCCCAAATTCGTACGAATTTGGGGGAGGGGTCCCGCCTCGCGGGACGGAGGGGGCGGCGAAAGAAACCGCCGCCTCGCCAGCATGGGGGGGACATGCTAACCGCAGGCGGCGGATGCAGACACCTAATACCAATAAAGGGAGGGCAGGTGTCAACGGATTCAATATACTCCTGAATGAGCGCCAGGACATTAAAAATATATTAGAAATATTACCTGAATTATCCAGAATTATCCCCCAAACTTCTTATTATGCCCTCGTTCTTCAAATAACTTCAACCAGTCTTCTACTTCTTTTGGGGAAAGCTTCCGTTCGTTGTTCGGCTTGGGAGCCGAATCGCGCGCCTGCTTCAGCATCATGGCAAAGGTATCGGACGAGATGACTTCTGCCTGTGCGGCATGCGCCTCTGCCTGCACTTGCCGGTCGGAGGAAACAACGGTCCAGTTTCTGGCACTTTTTCGGAGAGTCTTGAGCCGCTTGCGGATGGCGTCATCGGCGCTGGCTCCGAGCCGCACAAAATGCGCGGTCACGCGGCCCAGCTTTCGGGTCCCGGCATGAGGGGCTGGCGCTCCATCGAAAAAGACTTCCGCCTGTTTTTGTTCCCGTCTGCAGAATTCCTGCAGGATGGCGATCAGTTCCATCTCGTCATCCATCGAATCCAGGCGGAGCCCTAACTTGGGGATCAGGTTATGTCCATCGATGAGATAGGGCATAACTAATTGTACTCGTGCCGGGCATCAGCTTACTTCTATTTCCTTTGCCACCACCTCGAACTGCGGCGGCTGTTCCAACGTCTTTTTCACTTTGCACAATTCCGCCGACCGGACGAGCGCGCTGTAATATTCCTTAGGGAAGGAAGGCGGCACCTGGATTTCGAGATCGACCTTCTCGACCATGCCAGTTTCAGGATTCGCATGGCTGCGCTGAATAATGCGGATGCCTTCCGTGGGAATGCCGCGTTGGCGGCAAAAGCCTACGACGTATATTCCTGCACATGTCCCAAGCGAGGCAAGGAACAGCTCGAAGGGGGTAGGCGCGGAAGCCTCACCGCTCGGCGGCGGCTGGTCGGTTTGGACGGTGTAGGGACCGAAGTGGGCGTCCACTTTTGCCCCGGCAGGGAAGTCGATGATCATTTCCATTTGTCACTCCAGGCGGTCTATTTCGTATATATTATTAATAGTCTGTGTGCGGCAATCCATCCTATGTGTTTTATAATGGATTGCGTGTTACATACATCCTGTTTGTGTGTACTCTAGCCTGTATATCGAGAGGAGATAAAATGGCTCAAAGAAATTCCGGTAAGTTCATTGTCCCATCGCAGGGCGGCCCGATGCGTAGCTTTGTCAATCATCTTAAGTTGATCGCGCGGTTGATGGCTGACCGCCGCGTGAACATCTTTCTCAAGGTTTTGCCGCTTGCGTCACTGGGGTATCTTATCCTGCCTGCCGATTTGATCCCGGTGGTGCCTTTCGTCAGTGCGCTGGATGATGCCGCCATCTTATGGGTCGGTTCGACGCTTTTCGTGGAACTGTGCCCGGATGATGTCGTTCAGGAGCATAAGAAGGCGCTTCAAAGTAACCTGGAGAATACTTCAGATGAGATCGTGGATGTTGAGCCTACAGATGTGAATGATAGGTGAAATGAAGTATGAAGCGTTTCATCCTTTTATTGGTATTGTTCATTGCAGCGTGCAATGGGCAGGCTACACTGACGTCCGTTCCCCCCACGCCGACAACGGACTCCGTTACACAAACTGCTGTCTCACCGACAACCTTACCCGGTACAGAATCTCCCACGCCCGGCCCGCTGCCCCTTACGGAAACAGCTACAAGCACAACGACATTCCCCGATCCCAACGCATATACCTGGCAACCCATTGCCTCCGGCCTGCAGCGACCCGTTGACCTGCAGGCCGATGGGTCGGGGCGTTTGTTCGTGATCGAAAAAGTGGGACGGATTCGGATCATCGAGAACGATCAATTGGTTGCGACTCCCTTCCTGGATGTTTCCGACCGTGTCGGAAGCAGCGGCAACGAGCAGGGACTGCTGGGCCTGGCTTTTCATCCCCGCTATGGGGAGAATGGTCGCTTCTTCGTCAATTACACCGATACGAATGGGGACACGGTCATCGCGCGCTTCCAGGTTTCAAACGATCCCAATGTGGCAGATCCAGCCAGTGAGTCCAAACTCCTGGGTGTAGACCAGCCGTTCCAGAATCACAATGGCGGTGTGCTTGCCTTTGGGCCCGATGGATATCTTTATGCAGGACTCGGCGATGGAGGCTCGCAGGGCGATCCAAGGGGCAATGCCCAAAACACACAGGTTCTGCTGGGCAAAATTCTCCGGATCGACGTTGACTCTGCGGAGCCTTATGCCGTTCCAGCCGATAACCCGTTCGGCAACGAGGTCTGGGCCTATGGGTTGCGCAATCCCTGGCGGCTTTCGTTCGATAAAGCCACAAGTGACCTGTACATCGGCGATGTGGGGCAGGGCCAGTGGGAGGAGATCGACTTCCTCGCCGCAGGCTCGCCCGGTGGCGCAAACTTCGGCTGGGATCATCGCGAAGGCACACACGAGTATGAAGGCGGCGGCCCCGAGGGGATGATCGACCCCGTTGCCGAATATAGTCATCCCGAAGGCGGCTGCTCCGTCACAGGCGGATACGTCTACCGTGGCTCGATGCCTGAATGGAATGGCATCTACCTGTACGGAGATTATTGCTCAGGCATCGTCTGGGGCTTGATCCAGACAGACGGTGGCTGGCAGAACCAGCTGTTGTTCGACCTGAGTTTTACGATCACCTCTTTCGGCCAGGATGGGTCCGGAGAGCTTTATCTTGTGAGCGATAGTGGCGAAATTCTTCGTTTGAGTCATCAGTGATGTGTACAACTTAACAAATTGGATAAGTCCCATCCGCAATAGGTAGATTGTCATCCCGAATCATGACGCCTGTCACTGGCAGGCGTCATTTGCTTGTCATACAATAAAGGTGTAATCTGGAGGTACCGTATGGCTCAGAAACAGTGGTATGTGAGTAAGACCCTTTATTGTGAACAT
>DASTJG010000573.1:0-12724 GCA_035716785.1 Anaerolineales bacterium | reverse complement strand
TGGAACATAGTGTTTGGACAGAAAACCTTTTGGAAACTGTTATTTCGATGGGGGAGGAGGGACGTGTGGCTGTGGATTTTCTACGCAAACGTCGCACGAAGATCGGTTTCAAACGAGCACGCTCCAATGTCGGCGCGTTTTGGACCGTGTTCGGCAACATCCGTTTGAATTCACAGTATTACACCTATGAGACACCACTGGATGATCTGCGGATCAAGACTCTGGTGATTCATGAAGCCCGCCACTTGCAACAGGGAATGATCACAGCATTATCAGTTTATGGTGAATTGGATGCCTGGCAACTGGAATTCGGCATTTATTACCGGGTAAAAAGAGAGTACCCGCATCCTGCGGTCGCAGAGTTGATGACATTGCCGCTGGGATATGATCGTACCATCTTGAAGAAAGCAGCCCAATTAATGCAAACTTATGCGGGGAAAGGTTATCGTGTTGATTTGCTTCCTTTGTTTCCATTGCATAAGGAAATAACATACTGGATGACCAGACAATAAAGCCGTTCGTCAATTTATTTGTGGATAACTCTTCCTATAGTCATGCATTCTATGTGATAATGTTCACTGTTGAAGGGTGACGCCCCCACGTAGAATTGGGGTGTTCAACCCACACCAGAAAATGGGTAATTAGACTGTATAATTCCGCAATTCTTTATGAGAATACTCTTGTTGAGGAGTGTCAAATGAGAAATAAGTTTAAGACCAGCAGATCTCAATTGGGACTGCTTGGTCTTGTACTTGGTGCCTTGCTTCTTCTGACTGTCATGATCTTGATCGCCACACCTGTTGCAGCTGCGCCCCAACCTCAGGATGAGCAGCCTACAGACGAAAGCTGCTTAGCCTGTCATCAACAGGAAGGGATGACTGCTCAAGTGGGGGGACAACCTCTTCCGATCACGATCGATCCAGAAAAATTTTCTGCTTCTGTACATAGTACTGAAAATGTTGCATGTGTGGATTGCCATACGAACATTACCGGTTTTCCACACCCTGAAGTGACCGCGAGCAGTCCGCGTGATTTTTCACTGGAGATGTACCCCTCCTGTCAGGAATGCCATCAGGAGCAATACGAAAAAACCCTGGATAGTGTCCATCAGCGCGCCATAGCTGCCGGGAATACGAACGCCGCCGTCTGCACCGACTGTCACAACCCGCATACACAGCCTCGCCTGACGGATAAGGATACCGGCGAACTCTTATTGGGAGCACGGCTTGCCGTTCCACAGACTTGTGCCCAATGTCATAGCACGATCTATGAAACCTATCGGCAGAGCGTGCATGGCGCGGCATTGACGGAAGAAGGCAATCAATATGTTCCTACTTGTATCGATTGTCATGGTGTTCATAACATTGGAGATCCCACCAGCAACAGCTTCCGCAACAGCACACCTTATCTTTGTGCCGAATGCCATACGAACGAAACATTAATGAAGCAATACGGGATCTCTACGAATGTGTTGAACACCTATGTCGCCGACTTTCATGGGACGACGGTGAAAATGTTCGAGGAGAATTATCCCGACCAGCCCACGAACAAGCCCGTCTGTACCGATTGCCACGGGGTTCACGACATTATGAGACCAGACAATCCCGAGGCAGGGATTGCCTTCAAGAAGAATTTGCTTGGCAAATGCCAGCAATGTCATCCCGATGCGACGACAGCCAGCTTCACCGATTCCTGGTTGAGCCATTATGAACCGAGTCCACAGGTGTTCCCATTGGTTTACTTAGTCAACCTGTTCTATAAAATCTTTATTCCCGTCGTTCTAGGAGGCATGACCTTGTTTGTGCTGACGGACATTTACCGCAGATTTGTTATGCGCCGCGCACAGGCGAAAGGAGTCGCGGAGCAATGAGCGAAAAAGTTACCCGTACTTACGAGCGTTTCCCCCTTGCCCGCCGCATTGAACACTGGGTCATGATGCTTTCCTTCACGTTGCTGGGACTGACAGGCCTGCCGCAGAAGTTTCCGGCCTCTGATCTTTCCATCGCGTTTGTCTATGTTCTCGGCGGGATCGAGAACCTTCGGAGGATCCACCATTTTGCTGCCATTGTGATGATGCTTGGCACAGCCTGGCACATTCTGGTCTTTGGTTACCTGGCCTATGTTCGTCGTACTCGCCTGACCATGATTCCAACCTTACAGGATGTGAAGGACGGCTGGCAGGCTCTCATGTACAACATCGGTCGCGCCAAAACACCGCCTCAAATGGGGCGCTATACCTTCGAGGAGAAAATGGAATACTGGGCATTCGTGTGGGGTGCCATCGTCATGGGCATGACCGGCTTTATGATGTGGAATCCGCTCGCTACGACGCGATTCTTGCCCGGGGAAGCGATCCCTGCCGCAAAAGCTGCACATGGGGGGGAGGCTTTGCTGGCAGTTCTCGCGATCATCATCTGGCACATGTACGGTGTCCATGTCAAGCGTTTCAACAAGGCCATGTTCACGGGAAAGATGAGCGAAGATGAAATGCTGCACGAGCATCCGCTGGAGTTGGCGGACATCAAAGCTGGGATCGCGGAACGCCCGGTTGATCCTGTTGCCCTTCGCAAACGCCAGAGGATTTACTTACCAGTTGCAACCGTGCTGGCACTCTTTATGCTGTTCGGTATCTATGGTTTTGTCAGTGCCGAGGATACCGCTCTTACAACCGTGGAACGGCAGGCGCCGACAGTAGTGGTCTTTGTGCCCTGGACGGCGACTCCCGCACCAACCCAAACCCCGACGCTGCCTCCGACGGAGACGCCTCTTCCGACGTCAACCCCGAACGCGACCCAACTGGCAGAAGGCTCCACAACTCCCGCGTCCGCCTCAGCCCTGACCTGGGATAACACGATCGGTCCGTTATTCCAGGCCAAGTGCGCGACCTGTCATGGAGCAGGTGCATTAGGTGGCTTGAATCTCTCCACCTATTCAGATGCCATGAAAGGTGGAATCTCTGGCCCGGTCATTGTGCCCGGAGATGGTGCAGGCAGTCTGCTGGTTACAAAGCAACAGGCAGGCGGGCACCCCGGTCAATTGACGCCTGAGGAAATTGCTCAGGTCATCGAGTGGATCGATGCGGGTGCGCCCGAAAAATAAATTGAATGTTAGAATGCAGGAGCTTGCTCCTGCATTCGCTTTTCTACAGGTAAATCTTTATAAACCGCATTGCATTGGAGGTAACAATGAAAAAAGTAAGAGAACGCCTTGCAAGATTCTTCTTTCCTGCGCCCGGTTCTCCTCGCTGGATGTTGATCCTGCCATACGCGGTTTTAGGTGTATTGACCCTTATTATCATTTCCGGGGGGATTTACAGCTGGGAATATACCAATTCGCCGAAGTTTTGCGGAACAACCTGCCATACGATGCCTCCGCAGGATGCTGCCTACATACAATCCCCTCATGCAAACGTAACCTGTGAAGAGTGCCACATTGGACGCACTTCGTTTGGCAACCAGTTAACGCGCAAATCGCAGGCGCTGCATGAGATCTATTACATGACCTTTAAGCTCTATGAATATCCCATTCGTGCCAAAGCACTGCGACCTGCCCGGGATACCTGCGAGACATGCCATCAGCCCGAAACATTTTCTGATGACAGCCTGCGGATCATATCGCACTATGCAGAAGATCTGAATAATACACCCAGCAAAATCTATCTTATCCTGAAAACAGGCGGTGGTGCCAAGCGTGAGGGGCTGGGACGCGGGATCCACTGGCATATTGTCAATCAGGTGGAATATTATCCGCTCGACGAATTGGATCAGGAGATTCCCTATGTCCGTATCTACAACGATGATGGTACGACGACCGAATATATCGATGTAGAGTCGGATTTCGATAAGTCCACACTGGACGAGAGCAAATTAGTGACTATGGACTGTATCACCTGCCATAACCGTATCACGCATAAGTTTTCATTTCCTGAAGAATCCATTGATATAGCCATGGCGCGTGGACAGATCGATCCTGGAATTCCGCTGATCCGCAAAAAAGCGGTGGAAGTATTTTCCGTTGAATATGAATCGCGTGAGGCGGCTTTTGCCGCGTTCGACGATATAGAAAGCTACTATAAGAACACGGATTTTTATCCCGGTCGTGGTGAGCAAATTCGTTCGGCGATCCAGACTCTTAAAGATATTTATGACCGCACCGTGTTCCATGAGCAGGAAATCGATTGGACGACCTATCCCAATAATCTTGGACATATCAACTCTCCCGGCTGCTTCCGTTGTCATGATGGCAAACACCTGGATGATAAACAGCAAGCCGTTCGTCTCGAATGTAACGTCTGTCATTCGATCCCCATCGTTGCCGGGACGGATGATTTCGTGACCAACATCCAGATCAGCCGCGGACCCGAGCCCGAATCGCATCGTAACCCGAACTGGATCAGCATGCATAACGAGGCATTTGGACCTTCCTGCGCGGCCTGTCACACCATGGAAGATCCGGGTGGCATAAGTAATACATCCTTCTGCTCGAATTCAGCCTGTCATGGAAGTGTGTATACCTATGCAGGCTTTGACGCTCCCAAATTGCGTGAGATTTTGAAAGAACAACTCCCTCCACCTGAGCCTGTTGTTGAATTATCAACACCGAGTGGTACGCCAACGTTTGACGCCTATGTGGGCCCACTTTTAGCGACCAAGTGTACAGGCTGCCACGGTGAGTTGGCCACAGGCGGACTGAACATGCTGACCTATGCCAATTTAATGAAAGGGGGGGCGAACGGTCCGGTTGTTGTTCCGGGTGATTCGGCGAACAGTATCCTGTTCCAGGTTCAAAACGCAGGTGGGCATTTTGCCAATCTGACGCCTGAAGAATTGGAAATTATCAAGCAGTGGATTGACGCCGGAGCGCCGGAAAAGTAGCGGCTTCCAAAAGAACAGAAAACGTGCTTCCACCGTAGGTGTGGAGCACGTTTTTTGCTTAAAAGGTACCCACTGCCACCGTGTAATTCCCAATAATAATGTCTTAATTAGTTGTGACAATTTGCACTAACGTTTGGCGCCTGAAGTCAGCATAATTGGACAGGGTGGGATGGATTTGTCGGTTGTGCGCGTATGAGGAGCGCCAAACATTAAATTTTTGGTTCGTTTGCCAGTACGTCAGGCGACGTGAGCGGAGGGATGATGCCCCATATGACGGATGAACGGGTGCGTGCGGGGATAACACACGAGGAAGATCTTTCGCTGTTGAACGAAGTCAGCATGAAGACTGCTGGCGTTTCGCGTTTGGAGATGTGCATCCAGTGCGGAACGTGCGGCGGGTCATGCCCGGCGGCAATCGATATGGATCATACCCCGCGCATGTTATTTGCCATGCTGCGGGCCGGGATGCGACAGGAAGTTCTGCGCAGCAACACCCCCTGGATCTGTGTCTCCTGTTATCACTGCGTGGTGCGCTGCCCACAGCAGGTCCATATTGCGGATGTCATGTACACCCTCAAGGGCATGGCCAGCAAAGCCAGGCTTTACCGCAACTCAACAGCTCCCGATTTCTCAAAGACATTTGTGAATATGGTGAAGACGTTCGGGCGTGGTTATGAACTGGGACTCGTGGCGCTGCATTATCTCAGGCATTTCCCGTTGCGCCTGCCTGGCATGGTGCCGATGGGCTTTGGCATGATCACAAAGGGACGGATGCCCTTCGTGCCGCACAAGATCAAAAACATGGATCAATTGAAGAAGATCATGAAGCGCGCCAAGGAACTGGAGTTGGGCTCATGAGCAAATATCTGTATTATCCCGGCTGTTCGATGGACTCCAGCGCCAAGGCGTACCAGGAATCGCTCGATGCCATCCTGGAGCCGCTCGACCTGCATCTCGAAGAGATCGATGATTGGAATTGCTGTGGCGCGACCGAGTACCTCGGCATTAATCTGGTCCCGGCCTATTCCCTGATCGCCCGCAACCTGGCTCTGGCCGCAGAACAGGCAAAACAAATGGGTGACACCCGCACAGTGGTTGCACCCTGCTCGGCGTGCTATCTTAATCTCGCCAAAGCGGATCACTACATGGAGGAGCGGCCTGCACTGGGGGAAAGGGTCAACGAGGCGCTCGCCGCCGGTGGACTTCAATATAAACCCGGTACGCTCGACGTGCGCCATCTCATTGATATCCTGGTCTACGATGTTGGATTGGAGACCATCCGGAGCAAGGTGACGCAGCCCTTGAAAGGACTCAAGGTTGTGCCCTACATGGGCTGCATGTTGCCCCGCCCAGATTATCAAAATCGCTGGTCCGACCATGAGCATCCCACGGAGTTGGATGACCTGCTGCGCGCCATCGGCGCGGACGTGATCGATTATCCGCTCACGACGACTTGCTGCGGCGGACACATGGCGCAGATCGGTCCGGAAACTGCTTTTGATTTGATTCGCCGTCTCATCGCTGACGCGGACGAGCGCGGCGCACATCTCATGGTCACCGTTTGCCCGATGTGTCAGATGAACGTCGATGCTTATCAAGGGGAAATGAATCATTTCTTCGGCACTCACTACCATATGCCGATCCTGTTCTTCACACAGTTGATGGGACTGGCATTCGGCAGAAAACCCTCTGAACTCGGCATTGGTGATGAATTGGTCAGCGCCCGGAAAGCGCTGGCAAATATCGGTGTCGAGGTGCCTGTGACGGAGCAACCAAAGCGCAAGAAAGAGGAAGGTTTGCCCATGCCACCGCGCTGGACCAAGCATGCGGGGAAGGAGGCGGTGAAATGAGCGACAAGCGAAGCACGCCGCAAAGCGGCAGTGTGGAAAAGCAACAGGCACGTGTAGGTGTTTACGTTTGTCATTGCGGTTCGAACATCGCCGGTGTTGTGGACGTGGTGGAAGTGGCGAAATGGGCGATGAACCTGCCCAATGTGGTTGTTTCCCGCGAGTACAAGTTCATGTGTTCCAGCCTCGGCCAGGAGCTCATCCAGAAGGATATCCAGGAGCAGGGGATCAATCGTGTCGTGGTGGCCTCCTGCTCGCCTCAACTGCATGAACCGACGTTCCGCAATGCCTGCCAGCGCGCGGGACTGAACCCCTACTTGTTCGAGATGGCGAATATCCGCGAGCAGGATGCCTGGGTCACCACCGACAAGCTCGAAGCCACGAAGAAGGCCAAAGCGCTGACGGCCGCGGCGGTCAGCCGGGTGGTGCATCAGGAACCGCTCGAGTCCCTGCTCGTCCCGATCGACTCGAATGTGCTCGTAGTCGGCGGCGGGATTGCCGGAATCCAGGCGGCGCTCGAAATCGCGGATAGCGGCAGCCATGTGTATCTCGTCGAACGCGAACCCTCCATAGGTGGGCACATGGCTCAATTCGACAAGACCTTCCCGACCCTGGACTGTTCCGCCTGTATCCTGACGCCGAAGATGGTCAATGTGGGTCACCACAAAAATATCACGCTGCTGACGTGGAGCGAGGTGGAAGCAGTGGATGGGTATGTGGGCAACTTCACGGTGACCATCCGCAAGAAAGCCCGCTACGTGGACGAATCGACCTGCACCGGCTGCGGCGTCTGCCAGGAGAAATGTCCGAAGAAGGTGATCGATAGCGTATTCGAAGCCGGTCTGGGCTATCGCAAGGCGATCTACACGCCCTTCCCGCAGGCGGTCCCTAATTACCCGGTGATCGACCGTGAGAACTGCACGTACTTCATCAAGGGCACCTGTAAAGCCTGCGAGAAGTTCTGCCCGCCGGGCTCGATCCGCTTCGATCAACAGGATGAGATCCTCAGCGTGAAAGTCGGCAACATCATCCTTGCCACGGGCTATGACCTGTTCGATGCACGCCAGGTCAGCAACTACGGCTACGGGCGCCTGCCGAACGTCTTCACCAGCCTGGAATTCGAGCGCCTGACCAATGCCGCGGGACCCACCGGAGGCAAGGTCGTTTTGCGCGATGGCAAGACCCAGCCGAAAGCTGTGGGCATCATCCACTGTGTGGGCTCGCGCGATAAGAATTTCAACAATTACTGTTCCGTGATCTGCTGTATGCAGGGCTTGAAGTTTGCTCACCTGGTGCATGAGAAAACCGGCGCGGACGTTTATAACTTCTACATCGACATGCGCACCGCCTACAAGGCCTACGATGAGTTCTATCAGCGTGTGCTGGAGGAAGGAACCCTCTTCGTGCGCGGCAAGGTCGCCGAGGTCACGGATGCGGCGCGCTATCCGAGCGAAAAGGGCAGGCTGGTGATCCAGGTGGAAGACACACTGGCTGGCAAGCAGCGGCGCATCGCGGTCGATATGGTGATCCTCTCCGCGGGCTTGCAGGCCCGCGCCGATTCGAAGGAAGTTGCGCAGAAGTTTGGCATCTCATGCAGCGCCGACCAGTGGTTCATCGAAAAACATCCCAAGCTCGACCCGGTGGCCACGATGACCGACGGCGTCTTCATCGCCGGCGCCTGCCAGGGACCAAAGGATATCCCAGCCAGCGTGGCGCAGGGAGCTGCCGCCGCGGCGCGCGTCATGTCCATCATTGGCCAGAAGCAGATCGAGATCGAAGCTGCTACAGCCATCGTGGACGAAAGCAATTGTGTGGGCTGCCAGCAATGCATTGCGGTCTGTCCGTATCAGGCAATTACCTATCTCGGAGATATCAAGAAAGCGCGCGTCAATGAAGCCTTGTGCAAGGGCTGCGGCACCTGCGTAGGCGCCTGTCTGCCCAAGTGCATCGGCTTGAAGCACTTCACCGATACGCAACTGGTGGCTGAAATGATCGGAGCCATGCAAACCATGAAGGATTTTGAAGCGATCACTGCGGAGGTGGCGGCATGACCGAACCGAAGATCATCGGATTTTTGTGCAACTGGTGTTCCTACCGCGGTGCAGACGGCGCCGGTATGGCTCGCCTGAAATATCCGCCGAACATGAAGATCATCCGCGTGCCCTGCAGCGGACGCATCTCCCCTGAGCTTGTCCTGCGCACCTTCCGCGAGGGCGCGGACGGTGTGATGGTGCTCGGCTGTCACATCGGCGATTGCCACTACAGCACAGGCAATCATCGCACCGCCAAACGCATGCCGGTCCTGAAGAAATTGCTGGAGTACACCGGCATCGACTCGGAGCGGCTGTACATTAACTGGGTCTCGGCTGCTGAAGGTGAAAAGTTTGCAACTGTGATCAAAGACTTCACCGAGAAAATCCGCGCTCTGCCGCCCTTTATGGAGACGATGAAATGAGCGACAGACTGACTTCCCTGCGTGAAACGATCGAAAAGATCCTGCCAGACGTGGATGGCGTGATCGCTCTGCGAACCGGACCGGGCGGGATCGTCGCTCCGTACCTGTTCAGCAAGGAACACCCTGAGGAACTGGCGAAGCTAGCGCTCTGGCCCAAAGAGCCGGTTCCGGATACCTTGAAGATCATCCTGCGTGCCCACCCGGATGCCAAACTGGCGATCGTCTGTCGGGGCTGCGAGGAGCGCGGCATCGTGGAGATGTTCAAGCATGCGCAGCTTAACCTGGATAACGTAACCCTGATCGGCTTGCAATGCGACCAGGCTGAAGTTGAGACTTGTCAATGTTTCAAGCCTTTCACGGTTCACGCCAAGCTGACGGTGGGTCAGCAGGTCGAGGGCGTTCGCGACCCGCTGATGATGAAGATCAGAGCGATGAGCCAGTCCGAGAGGTTGGCGTTCTGGAAAGAGGAGTTCCAGCATTGTATCAAATGCTACGGCTGCCGCACCATTTGCCCGCAGTGCTTCTGCAACGTCTGCGCCCTCGAAGATGAGACCTGGGTGGAAACCGGACGCCTGCCGATGCCGAACCCCTCCATGTATCACATGATCCGAGCCATGCACATGACCGCCAAGTGCGTAGGCTGCCATGAGTGCGAGGAAACCTGCCCCGCCGACATCCCGATGGCTGTCCAATTCCGGCTGATCGCCTGCGATGTGCGCGAAATGTTCAACTACGAACCCGGCGCGTCCATGGAACAGAAACCGCCGCAGTTGCTGGTGCTCGAGGAAGGCGACTACGCGCGCACGGGTCTGCCGCACTAAGGAGCGATGCCATGATCGAATACAAAAATGTTCTAACCACCTGCCCCTATTGCGGCACTGGCTGTGCCTTGCACCTCCAGGTGCTGGACGAGAAATTAGTTGGTGTCCTTCCGGCGAAGAACCATGTTATCAGCGAGGGCGGTTTGTGCATCAAAGGCTGGAACGCTCATGCCTTCGTCAATCATGCCGACCGCCTGACGAAACCGTTGATCCGCAGGGATGGCAAACTGGAAGAAGCCAGCTGGGACGAGGCGCTGACCTTGATCGCTCAGAAGTTTGGAGAGATCAAAACGCAGAACGGTCCCGACAGCCTCGCGATCCTGACCTCTGCCAAATGCACCAATGAAGAGAATTATCTTTTACAGAAGTTCGCCCGCGCGGTGATCGGCACGAATAACATCGATCACTGCGCCCGTCTCTGACACGCTCCCACGGTGGCCGGTCTGGCCGCCTCCTTCGGTAGCGGTGCCATGACGAATTCGATCCCCGAATTCGAGACGGACACGAATTGTTTCCTGATCATTGGTTCGAACACCTCAGAAGGTCATCCGCTGATCGCGACCCGCGTGCTCCGAGCGAAGAAGCGCGGCGCAAAGGTCATCGTGCTTGATCCGCGTAAGAATCAGATCGGGCATTGGGCGGACATCTTCCATACCTTCCGGCCCGGCAGCGACGTGGCTATCTTCAACGGCTTGATGAACGTCATCATCAGCGAAGGTTTGCAGGACGCGGCATTCATTGCTGAGCGCACGGAAGACTTCGAAGCCCTGAAGCTGCTGGTAGCGGATTACACGCCAGAGAAGGTTGCGGAGATCAGCGGCATCCCTGCCGATACTTTGCGAGAGATCGCTCGCACCTATGCAAAGGGCAAACCGGCCGCGATCCTGTATGCGATGGGTATCACTCAGCACACCACCGGCGTGGACAACGTCAAGTCCACGTCGAACCTGGCGATGTTGTGCGGTAACATGGGCGTCCCTGGCGGCGGCGTCAACCCGCTGCGCGGACAGAACAACGTGCAGGGCGCCTGCGATATGGGTGGTTTACCCAACGTTTATTCGGGCTATCAGGCTGTGACCTCCGAGGATGTTCAAAAGAAATTCAAGGATGCCTGGGGTTCGACCGGTCCTCTCACAGTCGGCATGACCGTCACCGAAATGCTGCACGCTACTCAGGAGGGGAAGGTCCGTGCCCTGTACATCATGGGCGAGAACCCGATGGTCTCCGACCCGGACCTCAACCACGTCCGCCACTGCCTCGAGCAGACGGAGTTCCTGGTGGTACAGGATATCTTCCTGACCGAGACCGCGCAGTTGGCTCACGTGGTCCTGCCCGGCGCCTCCTTTGCCGAAAAGGACGGGACTTTTACCAACACCGAGCGGCGTGTCCAGCGTGTGCGCCAGGCGATCAAGCCGGTGGGTGAGTCCAAAGAGGACTGGGTCATCATCTGTGAGCTTGCCAAAAAGATGGGCACCAGCGGTTTCGCTTTCGAGTCACCCAAGGCCGTTATGGAAGAGATCAACAAATTGACTCCTTCCTATGGCGGGATCACTTATGAGCGCCTGGAAGAACTTGGTTCCCTGCAATGGCCCTGCCCGGCAGCCGATCATCCTGGGACGCCGTACCTGCACAAAGGCAAATTCACGCGCGGTCTGGGAAAATTCTTCGCCCTCGAGTTCAAAGAACCCAACGAACTCCCGAACGAGGAATATCCCTTCACGCTGACAACCGGACGGCTGATGTTCCACTTCCATACCGGCTCGATGACCCGCCGCTCAGAGAAACTGGACAGTGAAGTTCCAGAAGCCTACATCGAGATCAATGTGAAGGATGCCGAGAAGATTGGCTTGAACGGCCACAAGCGCGTGCGCGTCTCCAGCCGCCGCGGTCAGATCGAGTTGAACGTGCGCAAGACCGACGATATCAAGCGCGGCATCGTGTTCATCCCCTTCCACTTTGCGGAAGCGGCCGCCAACATGTTGACCAACTCTGCGATCGATCCCGTCGCCAAGATCCCTGAATATAAAGTTTGTGCGGTCAAGGTCGAAGTTGTATAAGCCTTGAAATGCATTTGGAACAAATGATGATATGTTCAAAACTCTCAAATTAAGGAGGCTCGACGCGCAGTAATTTCATCCGTGCCCACACTCCTGTAAGATGTTCGACCAATACAAAAAACTAAAGGAACAAAGGAAAAACTTTTATGAGCGACCAAATTTCATTCGATGCCATTCTGCCGCCCGGGATGGCACACAAAGCGGAAGACATTGGCGTAAAGAAAGCCAATCTTGACCCGATCAATATGTTTGCCCTGGCGATCCTGGCGGGTGCTTTCATTGGCATCGGCGCCATCTTCGCCACTACCGTTGCCGCTGGTGGGATGTCCGTTACAGATGCAGCTGGCGCGGCTGCTTTCAAGACTGGTCTGCCTTACGGTATCACACGCCTGCTCGTTGGTCTCGTCTTTACCGTTGGACTAATCCTGGTCGTCGTCGGTGGTGCAGAACTGTTCACCGGCAACACCCTGATCACCATGGCTTTTGCCAGCAAGAAAGTGACCCTGGCGCAACTCTTGCGCAACTGGGGTATTGTCTATGTCGGCAATTTTGTCGGCTCTGTCCTGACCGCCTACATCGTCTTTTTGGGCAAGCAATATGCCTTTGGAAATGGCGCTGTCGGTTTAGCCGCTTTGAACATTGCCAATGCCAAGGTTGATTTCACCTTTAT
>DASTJG010000572.1:0-2202 GCA_035716785.1 Anaerolineales bacterium | reverse complement strand
TTCGGAGACCGCGTTGCGTCCTTTGGAATTTCGGAGCGCCAGGATCCCCATGCTGAACATTTCACCGTGTGGCATTTGATGTCGTGCAATATCGAAGAACTGTTCACGGGATAAATTCAGCTGCGGCCATAACGCTGCCAGGTACTTGTCAATTAACCACAATGGGAATTCATCGTTTCCCGCCGGGACCGGCGTGTGTGTGGTAAAGATATTCTGCGCACGCGTCTTTTCCATGGCTTCTTCAAAAGTGTCGCCGCCTGCCACGAGTTCCCGGGCGCGTTCGAGCGTCAGGAATGCCGCGTGCCCCTCGTTCATGTGCCAGACCGAGGGGTTGTATCCCAGCGCCCGCAGGGCCCGCACGCCGCCGACACCCAGTAAAAGCTCCTGCATGACGCGGCGGTCCAGGTCAGACCAGTACAGGCGCGCGGTCAGTTGTCTATCGAAATCAGAATTTGGGTCCAGGTTGGAGTCGAGCAGGTACAGCGGGATGCGCCCAATGCGGAGTTCCCACAACCCCAAAGACACGGTCCGGCCCGGGAATTCCACATCCACACACAAACGCTTGCCGGATTGATCCAGAACGGGCAGCGCCGGCAGGTTTTGGAAATCAAGTCTATTGTTGAGCGCTTCCTGCCAGCCATCCTCCGTGATGCGCTGCGAGAAATACCCCTCGGCATACATAAAGCCAATGCCGGTCAGTGGCAGGCCAAGATCACTGGCTTCCTTCAAATGATCGCCGGCCAGCACACCCAGGCCGCCCGAATAGATAGGCAGAGTTTCATGCAAACCAAACTCCATCGAGAAGTAGGCAATGGGTCTGCCGTTCAATTCCGGATAGGTTTCACTTGTCCAGGTTTTCTTTTGATCCATGTAGGAATCAAACCGGGCAAATATCTGATCGAAGACTGCAAGATATTCCTTATCCTTCGCGGCCTGCTTCAAACGTGAACGATCGATCTCGCGCAGGAACCGGATCGGGTTATGACCGAGCCGCCCCCACAGATCGTAATCCAGACGGCGGAAGAGACGCGCAGCTTCAGGCTCCCACGTCCACCACAGGTTGTACGCCAGTTCACTCAGACGACTAAGACGTTTGGGCAGATCAAATCCATCGGGCAATTTAGTACGAAATGTATCCATAAAGGAGAATCATACCAAATTTTTGAAAATACTTCTTAAGCCGTTTGGGTACTTTTTGGATACGCTTCGAAGCCGGTATGGATTAAGGGTTAAAATGGATTCATGCCGGCTGTGCAGCTTTTCATCACCTGTCTCGTCGATTCGTTCTACCCGGAAACGGGAGAGGCGATCGTCGGCATCCTGCGCCGCCTCGGCCTGACCGTGGACTTTCCTCCCGATCAAACCTGCTGCGGACAGCCTTCCTTCAATGCCGGTTTGCGCGCCGAAGCGCGCCCACTGATCGAGCACACGATCCGTGTGTTCGAAGCCACGCAGGGAGATATCGTCATCCCCTCCGGTTCGTGCGCGCACATGATCAAGCACGGCTACCCGGAATTATTCGGGGATGATCCCGTCTGGTTGCCGCGCGCCCAGGCGCTGGGAAATCGCGTGTACGAATTCACCGAATATCTTGTGGACCGCCTTGGCGTCACCGACCTCGGCGCGCGCTGGGATGGGGTGCTGACTTATCACTCGTCCTGTCACACGCTACGCGGCATGAAGATCGATCGCCAACCGCGGGCACTGCTGGCCAACGTGAGAGGCGCGCAGATCGTGGAACTGCCGCACATCGAAGAGTGCTGCGGCTTCGGCGGGATCTTTTCGATGGAGCATCCCGAGCTTTCCGCCGAATGGCTAAAACGCAAAATCGACAATCTCGAAATCACTCGATCTCCCACGCTGGTCGTGACCGAGGCAGGCTGCCTCATGCATATCGCCGGCGGATTGCACAGACAGAAGAAGAAACAGAGAGTAGTTCATATTGCGGAAGTGTTGAACCATAAATAAATATTCCGTCATTGCGAGGGACCGTCGCGCTGAGCGGAGGGCGAAGCCCGAAGACGAAGCGTGGGGGGCACGACGAAGCAATCCCATCTAGTGTAAATGAGATTGCTTCGCCTCCGGCTCGCAACCCCGGCTGCTTTCGCCGGGGCAATGACGGAATCCGTGGAGCCATCATGTTCTCAAAATCAGCCCAATACTACGATGAAATTTATGCATCCGTGAACAAGGACTACGCCG
>DASTJG010000571.1:0-5090 GCA_035716785.1 Anaerolineales bacterium | reverse complement strand
TTTCATCGGAGATTGCTTTGGACGGACAATCACCGCCGCTCGCAATGAATCATCAATCCACAATATTTATCCCCGCTTTCTTCTCGATCACCCCCACCACCGCTGAGTTATCCAACTCGCCCATACCCGAGTCGATCATTTGCTGGAAGAGCCTTGCGTTTTCCACTGTCCCTGAGATGGGAATATCATACTCCTGCGCGGTATCCAGAATGATCTTCAAGTCCTTCAATTGCATATGAGCTTTGAAACCGGGATTGCGATTGCCGTCGAATAAGCGCGGCGGCTTGACATCGAGAGTCCAGCATTGGGCCGCGCCGCCTTTGATCGCATCGACCACCTTGCGCGGGTCCACACCGGCCTTCTTCGCAAAGACGAGCAGTTCGCCCATCGCGACCATCTGTGCCGCGACCATGATCTGGTTGGCCGCTTTCGCCACCTGACCCGCGCCCGCATCGCCGACGTGCGTGACCGTCTTGCCCATTGCCATGAACACCGGCATGACCTTTTCCAGGGCGGCCGCCTCGCCACCGACCATGATCGTCAGCGTGCCGTTCTTGGCGCCGATGTCGCCGCCCGAGACGGGCGCATCCAGCGCAAGGGCATTTTTCTCCGCCAGCTTCTCCGCGATCCTGCGCGCCGCGGCCGGTTTGATGGTCGAGTTATCCACGTAAATGAGTCCAGCGCGCGCGCCGGCGATGATCCCGTTTTCGCCCAGGGCCACCTTTTCCACATCGGGCGTATCGGGCAGGTTGGTGAAGATCACGTCCACCTGCGCGGCGACTTCCCGGGGGGAGTTCGCGGCGCTCGCGCCCTCCGCAACCAGTTCATCCACGGCGGCGCGTGAGCGGTTATGGACGACGAGCGGAAAACCCGCCTTCAATATGTTACGCGCAATCGACTTGCCCATTAATCCAAGACCGATATAGCCAACGTTGAGCATGAAATACTCCTGTTCGATTCGATGAATTGCGAGATTATAACCTTACGACAGATAAAGATCGTGATCATCTAACCACCGAGACACAGAGTCACGGAGAATCTTTAAACTCTGTGTCTCTTGGCAAATAAAAGAACCTGCCTCCCGTTTGGAAAGCAGGTTCAATCAGAAAGGAGGGTAAATTATTTGATTTCGTAGGTGATATTCACCGTCACAGTAAAGGTCAGCTGTCCGGGCTGGATCGGGACGGCCGCAGCTTCGGAGGCCATACCGCCGCCACCGCCCTTGCCGTCAAAGACAGGATACTGGTTGTCCGCGAAATTGATGGATTGAACCTCACCGAGTGAAAGGCCGGCAGCTTCAGCAAGTTCCTTCGCCTGTGTCTCGGCGTTTTTCATCGCGTCGACGCGCGCCTGCTTGAGAGCTTCATCCTTCTTTGCCACGTCGAACTGAACGCTGTTGACTGTGTTGGCGCCAGCCTGCACGGCGGTATCCAGCAGGTCACCGAGCTTCTCGAGGTCACGCACAGTGACGTAGACAGTGTTATCGACTGCGTAGGTCTTTTCGCCAGTCGGTGCACCGCTTTGTGGATCAAATTTGTCCATGGGCCAGATGCTGAAATTCGTCGTGCGAATATCATTCGCCTCGATACCGAAATCGCGGATCGCCTGGATCAGCTTCTGGGTTTGGTCGTTGTTCTCCGCGACAGCTTCCGCGGCAGTCAACTTCTCAGTATGCACACCAATATAGATGTAGGCAATATCGGGGGCAAGGTAAGCCTGCCCGTTGCCCGACACGCTCAGGGTCCGCACGACCGGTTGACCGGCCGAATTGACAGCGGCCGGCGCACAGGCGCTCACCAAAAGCGCAAGGGCTATTACAGTAAAAATAATCATGGATTTCGTCTTCATTTGATCAACTCCTTGTTGAAAATATTCTTGTCGCTGAATAGACGAATGGCCTGACAAAAAGTTCCCGGAGGTCAGCATAGTTCACGTCAGAGCCTGCCCTGACCGTGGCTCTGCCCGATAGAGCGTGGTGCCACGCGTCGAAGGGTCCTCGGCGGCGGTTACCAGCCAACCCAAACGCCGGGGACGGCGTTGATAGCATAGTTACATCCCCAAATAAGGGAGTTCCGGCTCAAAAATGCCCAGATGTAGGGGATTGACACTTGTCTTTTCGCGGATTTGCCTGTACAATCTTGATACATTTGTTCTAAGAATGCATGTTCCGTGGAGAAGTAAGAAGGTATGCCGATCAACTTCCAGCAAGTGTATGCTCGCATCCGGGAGATCGCCGCGGGGGCTGAGGAGCGGAATCGGACTCTTGAAGAAAAACGCGACCTGGCGCGCAGCCTGCTCAGCACCTACGCCTCTGAATTGGACTACCTGAAGAGGAAAGTGGAGGATGCCACCGCGATCGACTCCAATATCCGCTGCGCGGTGCCATTCAACGAGCCGCTCACTGCCACCTACCCTCCGCCGCCTCCCGCCATGGATGTGACCGTCGTCGCCGCGGATGGGTCCCAGATCAACCCGGACCGGCACGCTTCCATCCAGTTCTCCATTATCAACATCGGCATCATTATTATGAAACTTCACTCGGGAGAGGCCCCGGAGATCTGCGTCGAGACCGAGATGCTCTATGGCGATGACCTGATCTCGAACGGCAACCCCATCTCAGACGGTATGGTCGCCATGCGGCGCGACATCAGCGAGCGCATGAAACTGGATGAGGTCTCCAAGGATATCAAGGGACAGGTTGTCAACCTCACGGACGGGACCATCGAATTATGGGGAGCCAAAGGCGATGACCCGCAAGCCTATGCCGATTTTGTAGAAAAATACTTGCGAGTGCTCACCCGCCTGCATGCGCGCGGCGTCATTACCGCCGGATATGTGGAAAAGCCTAGCGCGGACCTGGTGGTACGCCTGCTCGAGATCGCGACCGCCGACCAGGACCAGCTCCATCACTTACGCGAGTACCAGCCTCTGCGCGGCGTCAGCGACCGCTGGCTGTATGGCGAGCGCGAAAACCCGCTCCTGCCGCCCGGTCACCGTTCGGCAGTGTTCGCGCTGCAATCGGGTTCGGTCAAGCGATACAAGGGACCGCTTTCCCTGCACTTCTTCTATTTAAATGTCGGCACGCTCGGGCATCCCTGGCCCGTGCGCGTCGAGATCCCGCAATGGGTGGCAGAGGACAAAAAGAAACTGGAGCTATTGCATGCAGTGTTGATCGAGCAGTGTAACATGATGGGCAGCAAGCCCTATCCCTATCTTTTGCACCGCGCTCACGAGACTGCCGTGGTACGACGGGAAGAGAAAGAACAGGTTGAGCAGCTTCTGTCGCTGGAACTCCGCCGGGTCCGGGACGAGGTTGGGGAACGATCTTACAAGGATTCGGCGAAGGCCTTGCCAGGTGTTAAGAGATCAAAAAGGTAAATAGAATTTGTCCTAAAACACCCTTTGCCCGTCATTGCGAGGGCTGCTGGTTGAGACGCAAGCAGTCGAAACCACAGCCCGAAGCAATCTCTCAAACAATTAACGGTTAGGTACTGAACATGAGATTGCTTCGTCGAGAAGAACACCCTCCTCGCAATGACGGATAATCTATAAATAAAATGGCCAGTAACTGACCGGGCGAGGTGTTCTCGCCTTCCACCGTACCTAGTTAACCTCGGGCAGCGCGGAGCGCACTGCCGTTACTATTACGGAGGCATGAATGAACCACCAAATCGAAATCGGGAGGCTGCTGCGCGCAGGGACGACGGGTTTTATTGCTGGCTGCCGCGTCTCTCAGTTTACTGTCCCGGCTCTTGGCTCCCTGGTGCGCGCACACCTGGGTGATTCGTACCAGGTCTATGGATTGATCTACGATATTCACATCGACGATGACGGTCTGGTGCGCCAGCTGGTCACGGCGGATAACGTCAGCGAGGAAGTGCTGCGGGATAACCGCGAGCGCCGCATCGTGCCGGTCGAGATGTCCGTCATGGCGGTCGGGTACGAGCAGGATGGCAAGATCTTTCACCTGTTGCCGCCGCGTCCCCCGCTCAGCCTGGATGTGATCTACCTGTGCGAGGATAAGGACATGGCCCGCTTCACATCCGCCGGGCGCTTCGGCTACTTTCGCCACATTCTCCACAACAAGGATGTGCCGGTCGCGGAAGTGGTCGCGGCCCATCTGGCGGAAGCCAGCCGGGCGCACGGCAAGAACGGCGCGATCTGGAAGGAGAATGCCATCCATGAACTGATCACGCTTTTACGCGATGACTATTCGACGCTGATGTCTGTCATTGGAGTATTATCGGAAGTATCATAAAGGAGTCCAAAGTCTCCAGACTTTGGAATTACATTGAAATCAACGTCAGGAGACGTTGACTCCAAAACTATGGACTTTTCCTTCCTCCAGATCACCGACCATCACCTGCTCGAATCCCCGGAGCAGATCCGCGAGGGATTCGTTCCCGGCTACGCGCTGCGGATGGTGATGAAGCACATCGCGGAAAATGTCGCGGACAAAGCGGATTTCGTCATCTCCACCGGCGACCTGGTGGAACCGCCCACGGAAGCGGCGTATGGCTGCGCGATCAAGCTATTGGGCCTGGAAGAGTCTGCCACACTGCCGGGACCTCAGCATGTCAATACGGAAGGATTGCATGGTTACCCCATGTATTTCCTGCCGGGTAATCACGACGACCGCGAATTGATGACGCGTTGTCTCTTCCCCGCTTCGAAGCCGGTGGAACTGTACAACTTCACCTTCGAGCATAAAGGTGTCCAGTTCATCTTCATGGACTGGGGTCCGGAGTCAAAAGCGGTGTTCCTGCGCGAGACGCGTAACTTTCTTTCGCAGGCATTGCAATCCAACCTGCCTTCCGTGATCGTCTGTCACCAGCACGTCAAGCCGATCGGCAGCCGCTGGCTGGACAGTTTCATTGCCGACGAGATCAATGACTTCTGGGAGATCGTTACCGAACCGGGCATCAAGGAAAAGGTGCTGGGCATCCTGTGCGGGCACGCACATATCACGTACGAGGACGAGTACGAAGGCATCCAGATCCTGGGGCTGCGTTCGACGGCGTTCCCGTTCGCAAAAACGGATGGACCCACGCTCATCCTTGCTCCGCCACATTACAGGTTTATCACTATTA
>DASTJG010000570.1:0-5538 GCA_035716785.1 Anaerolineales bacterium | reverse complement strand
CTTGCTCAAAAGTACTTGCGTGAAAACTATACAGTAGAACAAATCACTTACCTGCTTGGGTTTTCCGAGCCGAGTGTTTTCCGCAAAGCGTTCAAGAAGTGGTCGGGCGTGACCCCCAGAGAATATCGCGAGAGCGCTTACGCGGCATCGATACAGAGCAACTGAGGTCTGGGCCTGTTGGTAGTAATTATTCCAAAAACACGAATGGCTTCTGGCTTGAAACCTATGCCACATCCACGCCAGTGATGCGCGCCAACAGCTTATGGATCAGCGCAGTGGGCAGGATCAACAGAACGTGCACGAATGCGCTCAACCCGAAGATCACTGCCACAGAACTGAGGAAATTGTTGACATAGGGAGCGACATTACTCAACATCCAGGGACCTGCGCCAGCCAGCAGAGCGATCGCCACCAACACCCCAACCGCGACGACCAGATCCAGCCATGCGTGCCGGTCCGACTCCGACGGCATCATCGTACTGCTGACCGCGAACGCCAGGTAGAACCAGAGATAGAAGTCCCTCACGTTCGGCAGGGCGCGTACACCCATCCAGAACAGATTGAACTGTCCATTGCGGAAGACGTCCCACAATACGCGCATCTGCAGGTGCTCGATCGCCACATACGCAACAAAGAGGGTGCCGACGATCAAGGGCGCGGCGCCGATCAACGAGTCACGCACGGCATCCGAGCGGACCGTTTCGACATAGCCAAGCTGCAAACGTCCATCGGGCAGGGATTGGGGGAACACGGAAAACTTCCCGGTGCGTACGCGCAAAACCTTCGCCATCACAAAGTGGCTCAGCTCATGTAAAAATACCCCGGGCAGGAAGATGATCGAGAAGATCCCCATCGTCAAGCGCGTATCGCGGGTTAGGATCAACAACACAGACTGGATCTCGCGATGCAAAAGCCGCTGAAGCAATATCAGCGGCACAAGCATCAGGATGAACCAGACAAAACCTGAAAGTTGAGACATTGATTCTATGTCGTTGCGAGGAGCGGCAGCAACGAAGCAATCTCCGTTACTCCAAGCGAGATTGCTTCGCTACGCTCGCAACGACATTATCTTACGGCAGCTTTTGTGATCGCCACGAATTCGTCGGGCTTGAGGCTGGCGCCTCCCACCAGAGCACCATCAATATCAGGATAAGTAAAGTATTCGGCCGCATTGGCAGCGGTCACAGACCCACCGTACAGGATTCGGATCGCCTGGGCATTTTCTGCGCCGAACAGCTCGGTCAACGCGGGGCGAATGACATCCTTGTGCACAGAATTGGCGTTCTCCGCGCTGGAGGCCTTTCCCGTTCCGATCGCCCAGACGGGTTCGTAGGCCACGACAATCTTCGCTGCGGCAGCGGAGTCGACCCCGGCCAGGCCAACGCTGATTTGACGGCGAACCACTTCTGCCGTTGTCCCTGCCTCGTACTGCTGCAAGGTCTCACCCACACAAACGATTGGAGTCAATCCGATTTTCATTGCGGCATACAGTTTGCGATTCACGCTCTCATCGGTCTCACCGAAATAGGCCCGGCGCTCGGAGTGACCGATGATCACATACTGGCAAAATTCCTTTACCATGCCGGGTGCAACCTCACCCGTGAACGCACCCTTCTCCTCCCAGTGCAGGTTTTGCACGCCGAGGCCGATCCCGGAACCTTCCAGCAGGGAAGCCAGGGCAGGGATGGCAATGAAAGGAGGGCACACAACTTTTTCGACATTCGCGATCTCGCGCAATTTCGCGCTCATCGCAGCGACCAATTCGCGGGCTTCCGCGACGGTCTTGTTCATCTTCCAATTTCCAGCAACAAGTGATGTTCGGGACATTTTAGGGTAACCTCTTCATGATTTCTTCAGCAAAGATTTGGATCCATTCCGGAACAGAGTCGCCTGACTCCTGCAAACCCGTCAGAAGGATTTTTGCCCGCTCGGGTTTACCATCCCAGGCATTGAACTCAGCTTCCAGCAGAATGGCTTCATGCATATCCGGTCTGAGCTTCTTCAACTCATCCAGGTGTAAATAGGCCTGCTTGAAGTCTTTTGTAAAAAACGCATAGCGTGCTTTCAGGACCAGCAGGATGGGTTCATCCACCCTTATGATCTCATCCGAAGGCAACACCCGCAGAGCCTCCGAGCGATCTGCAGACTTATACACTGCTTCATGGAATGCGGTCAGAACCTCCGGGGGAACTTTTCCTCTTGCCGCGTGAAATTTCACAGCCTGCAAATACATGAACGCGGAGGGCGGCCAGGCTTGCATGAACAAAAACTCTTCCCCCACATCCGTGTAAAACGACGCATCCTCCGGCCCAACCAGCTGGATCAGTTCGTTGAGAGTCCTATAGGTTTCCTCCGGCATGTTCGCTTCCCAGTAGGCACGCGCCAGATCGAACCGGAGATCGGGATCGTCTGGATTCTCGCTCACCTCCTCCTGCACTGACAGGACTTCGTGCGGGAGTTGCGGCTTGACGATGTCCGCCGGAGGAGTCGGAAATACATCCTTCGTGAACTGTGGAAAAGATGTCGGCGGCAGGACCGTAGGGGTACTATCTATCCCACGAAAATTGCCGATCAAAGGGACAAGCAAACGGTTTCGGATCGCGTGAGCAGTATAGCCAAGGCAGCAGATGAAGACCAGGCTCACCCCGATCCAGGCCCAGGGGAACCGCTTCTTTTTGGACATTTCGACAGCCGCGACGGGCTGCGGCTGAGTCACTTTTGGAACGGGGCGGGTATCCACTTTTGGAGATGCAGCGGCCTGCGTCGCCTGTTGGATGGTCGCGCGATTCGCAAAAGCTACCTGGGTGGGGACGACTCCCTGATTCCAGGCATCTCTGAAAGCCAAGACCATTTGATCCACACTTTCATAGCGGTCGAGGCGATCCTTGGCGAGCGCTTTCAACAACACACGCTCGATCTCCTCATGCACGTCCGGATTGACTTTATGTGGCAGCGGTAAAGGTGTATAGATATGGTCATGAATGACGGAGAAAGGCGTATCGGCATTGAATGGAACTTTGCCAACTACCATCTCGTATAACATCACGCCAAAGGAATAGAGGTCCGTACGTTCGTCGAGATCCTTCACGCCCATGGCCTGTTCCGGTGAAATGTACTGAGGCGTGCCAATGATCATATCGCCGGAGAGGGTCGATTCACCCAGCTGGGCGATGCGCGCCAGACCAAAATCTGCAAGGTAAATCTGTTCGTCTTCCGCGACCAATACATTGGAAGGTTTGATATCGCGATGCAGTACCTTTCGCTTGTGAGCGTAAGCCAGCGCGGACCCGACCGCCTCGGCAACGCTCAGGATTTCTTTGGAAGTTAAGGGGCCTCTATCGAGCCTTGCCTTGAGCGTTTCCCCCTCGATAAACTTCATCACCAGGTACGGACGTTTCTCATGCTCGGCGTAATCATAAATGGGAACGATATTCGGGTGTTCCAGTTTTGCCACCAGCCGCGCTTCCCGTTGAAAGCGGGCTTCAAAGGAAGGATCTTCCCCGAAGGCCGGGTGAAGTACCTTGATGGCAACATACCGATCCAGTGAAGCGTGGTAGGCCTTGAAGACAGTCGCCATGCCGCCCTGACCCAACTGCTCGATAATTCGATAAGGACCTACATTTTCACCGACATTGAAGGACATCCATAACCTCGACGAAAGCTGATTTACTTATTTTACATGACATTTTCACGGTGAACATAACAAACCTGACACAGGTGCGCTAAAAAGTAAGCCACGGAGTCCAAAGTCTCCAGACTTTGGAGCAAAATCAGAGATTTTGCACTCCCCTGGCACAGAATAACAGGATGAGCAAATCTGCTCATCCTGCTGAAAATACAAGGTGACAATCACCTATATTATTTATTCATCAACGCAGCTACGCCGGGCAGTTCTTTTCCTTCCAGGAATTCAAGCGAGGCGCCTCCGCCGGTGGAGACGTGAGTCATCTGCTTGGCGACTCCCGCCTTCTTGACTGCACTGGCCGAATCGCCGCCGCCGATCACGGTCGTCGCGCCGGATTCCGCCAGCAGCTTCGCGAGCGCGAACGTCCCTTCAGCGAACTTGGGCATCTCGAAGACGCCGACCGGTCCATTCCAAACGACAAGCTTGGCTCCGTTCAATGCTCCTTTGTAAAGCTCGAGCGTTTTCGGACCAACATCCAGCATGCGCCAGCCCGCGGGGATTTTGTCCACATCGACGACCTGACTATTGGCTTCCGCCTCGAACTTATCCGCGATGACCGCGTCCACAGGCAGGAGCAGCTTGTCGCCCAGTTTGGCGAGCAGGCTCTTGGCCGTCTCGATCGATTCTGCTTCCACGAGACTATCCTGCATATTCAGTCCCTTTGCGGTGAGGAACGTGTTCGCCATCCCACCGCCGATGATGAGCTTGTCACACTTCGCGGCCAGGGTCTCGACGACCAAAATCTTGTCGCTGATCTTCGCACCGCCGAGGATGGCAATGTAAGGATGCTCAGGATTACCAACTGCGCGCCCAAGGTATTCCAGCTCCTGTTCCATCAGGAAGCCGGAGACCGCCGGCAGGAATCGGGCGATCCCTTCGGTCGAAGAGTGAGCGCGATGAGCCGAGCCGAAGGCGTCATTTACGTAGACCTCTGCCAGCGCAGCCATCTGCTTTGCCAGATCCAGATCGTTTTTCTCTTCGCCCTTATGGAAGCGTGTATTCTCGAGCATCAGCACTTCGCCGGGCTTCAACGCTTTCGCCATCGCTTCCACTTCGGGGCCAACGCAATCGGGAGCCATCTTAACGGGAATCCCCAGATGACCGGCTAACACCTCCGACGCGGCCTTCAGGCTGAACTCCGGGGCTGGACCGCCCTTGGGACGTCCCAGGTGACTCGCAAGGATGAGCGCCGCGCCCTGTTCCAGCACATATTTGATCGTCGGCAACGCAGCTTTGATGCGCTTATCATCGGTGACCTTGCCATCTGCCATCGGCACATTGAAATCCACGCGCATGAAGACGCGCTTGCCTTTGAGATCGATGTCTTTTACAGTTTTCTTGTTCATGGTTGCTCCGCAGTAAGTACACAGGTAAACACGTAGACAAAGAAACAGGTACACAAGTTAGTCATAGTCACTTGTGTACCTGTCTACCTGTGTACTTTATACTCCTAGAGACTCTTTGCCATCATAGCCGCGAGATCGGCTGTACGGCAGGAGTAACCCCACTCATTATCGTACCAGGCGACAATCTTGGCGAACGTGCTCTTTTCCTTGCCAAGCACCATCGTGAATGGCAGGTCAATCGACGAGGAGTGAGAGTCACCCTTGTAGTCGATGCTGACGAGCGGTTCATCCACGGCCGCAAGGATGCCCTGGAAGCGTGGTTGTTTGGCAGCTTCGCGGAAGCACTGACGCAGTTCATCGGTAGTGGTCGCGGTCTCCAACTCCGCGGTCAGGTCGATGACAGACACCGTGGAGACGGGCACGCGCAGGGAATAACCATCGAGCTTGCCTGCCATATCGGGAATGACCAGCTTCAACGCTTTTGCCGCGCCGGTCGAGGTCGGGATG
>DASTJG010000569.1:0-6197 GCA_035716785.1 Anaerolineales bacterium | reverse complement strand
CCCAGTTGATCCGTTCGCCCTTCCCCGGCCAGGAGCGGCATCTTGTCCTGCTTGATAACGGCCGCACAGGGATTCGCAACTCCCCGCTCCGGGAATCGCTGTACTGCATCCGCTGCGGCTCATGCCTGAACGCCTGCCCTGTCTTTCGCGAGATTGGTGGGCACGCCTACGACAGCCCGTATTCCGGTCCGATTGGCTCGGTCATCTCGGCGGGACTCTTCGGCTCGGACTTTATCCCGCTTGCGCAAGCCTCGTCGCTGTGCGGCGCGTGTAAAGAGGCATGCCCTGTGGACATCAACCTGCCGAAGCTGCTGTCACGCGTTCGCGCGGGTGAGTCCTCCTCTCCCAATGGGAGAGGGGCTAGGGGTGAGGGAGAACATGGACTCTCAACAATCAGCAAGCTTTTCATGCAGATCTTCAGCCGCGTCGCGCGCAGTCCGCGCCTGTTTGCCCTGTCACAGCGACTTGCCGGGCTGGGCATGCATCTCGTTTCCCCGTTCAGCAACTACGTGCCTCTACCGGCGTTCACGGGCTGGGGCTACAGCAAGGACCTGCCGAGGTTCGCGACGCGTCCATTTCGGGATCGATTCGCAAAGTTGGAAGAGTATACAGGTAGTCAGGTAAACAGGTATCCAGGTAAACAGGTAATAGATGAAGGAAGTAGAAAAGAACCGGTCGTGCACGATCAGGATGCGCGTGTCGCTTTGTTCACGGAAGAATTGGCCAGGGTAAATGGAAACGTCCTTCACACTTCTCCAAAAGAGTTAACCAATAAAGTCATCGATTTTTTGAAGACACGTGACATCGACAAAATTCATCTCGAACCCAATGTATTGGATGAATCCGCTTTGAAGAGAGCAGGCATCACTGTCAGCCATGAGCCTGACCCCGCGCTGCTCGTCGGTGTGACAAAAGCCATTTGCGGGCTGGCAGATACCGGGTCGATCGTCATCGTCGATGGAGCCGGGAATCCGTTGCAAGCCTCGCTCCTGCCACGCGTCCACATTGCGGTGTTGTGCCGGTCAGATATCCTGCCCTCGCTCCCCGATGCATTGGCATTGCCCGTCGTCCGCGAGGCAGGCTCGGCTGTTGTCATCACCGGTCCATCACGCACAGCAGACATCGAAATGTCCCTGACCATCGGCATGCATGGACCGGGCGAATTACATGTCTTCCTCGTTGACGATTGATGCTTCGGATGATAGAATCTCGCCCGCTTGGTGCAGGAGGCTTCAAGCCGAACGTGCACCACACCGCTGACATGAGTCAGCAGTGCCATAAAGTAGACGCCCCCATCGTCTAGCGGCCCAGGACGGAGCCCTCTCAAGGCTCAAACAGGGGTTCGAGTCCCCTTGGGGGCACCTCCCTATGGCAAACATATACCCACCCGATTGTGTTGCCGAACAAAAAATCCCGCTCACTTTGAGCGGGATTTGCATTTGTACCCGACTTTTCTGTGGATGTGTGTAATAGAGTAACAAATGTTAGTTTTTGCTGTTTAGGTGGACAAATACTGTTTCCATGTAAGGAGAGAACATGATACCAAAAGAACTTCTCACCACATTCCAAGATACTCTCTTTAGGGGAAATTACAATTTACTACTTGGTTCTGGTGTGTCGACTGACAGCATAAATAGTGATAGAGAACCCCTTAGAAGTAGCAATGAGTTACGACTATGTTTGTGTAATTTAACAGGCGCGCCATACATGAACTCGACCTCCTTCATGCGAACTCGGTACCGGACATGGTCTAACGCTTGAACGGAAACTGTCAGCGACCGGTTATTTTCTGACCATTCGGACGGCGGGACTCTGCGCGTTTTAGTGTCATGTCATGCTGACCGAAGGTGCGGGTGATCTTCCCGCTGGGTGTAAATTGTGACCAATTATGATCGTATAATGTATAATTCCCGACCATGTTCGCCAAAGCATCTGTACCAACCTTATTGTGCGCCTTGGTGTGTCAGGCATGCAGTCCAGCACCAATCCCAACCATAAACCTTGAGCCAACTGCATCGGCCGAACCAACTCTGGTTGCTTCCGTAGAAGCTACCGCTGAGCCAACGGCGACCCCACAGCCGACACTAGGACCGACAGCTACAATTTGGCCGCCAACTTTTGATCTTTGGTCACTCCAAGACATCCGCGATCTGGATAGCTTTGTAGTGACCATAAATGAGAAGAACACGGTTAACGGGGAGCTGACAGAGCAGACCAACACCATTGGGTATATTAAAGAGCCTTACAGTGCATATAACCAGAACAAATACACCGGCGGAGTAGACCGAACGTATGTGGTCGATGGCTGGACATACTCATTAACGGGCAGTGGCGATTGGTACCTCTCTGCAGGATCGAATGATGATCTTTTTTTCAAAGCGGATATCCCCGCGGGGAACACAGGAAAATTAGTAGAAGCTCAATTCGCCGGACAGGAAGATTTCCAGGGAATCCCTGCTTATCATTTCGTTCTGGATCCCGTAAACTCGACGGAAGCAAATACAACCTATCAGCTGGAGGGTGATTTCTATCTTGCACAAGACGGTAACTATGTGCTCTATTCCCACTGGAAGGAAACCAGCAGCCAGGATAATTTTACACAGATGTATGAGGTCACCGAGTCCTTGTCCTCGATCAACCAGCCGATGGAAATCCAATTACCCGCCGACATGCAGGAAATGGTGGCAGCGGTGGAATTGCCTGCTGAGATGGGCTTGCCCCTACCGATGGACAGCACCCTGAGTCGAATGATCCGCTATAAGCACGGAATTGGCGTTGACCTCTACTTTTTCAGGACGCCCAAAACAAGCATTGATGAATTTCTAGATTTCTACCGACACTTGCCGACGACCGACGGCTGGGAGGTTACGCACGTCGGACATGTTAGCCTTCATCAGGATGATTGCGAGTTTACTCGAGAATGTGTGATGATAAGTAAAGGAGGCACACAGGTGATCCTCTATTATGACGGAGCCAGCATTAGGGCAGAATTTGACTGGCCACATCTATACTCTCCATTGTAGGCAGCAAGCAGCAGGGCTTGGTTGTCTGAAAAATAAGAACGGTGCAATTAGTGTAAGATTACTTCTGTGTAAGTCTTCTGTCAGGAGTTTGCAGGGTGGGGTGCGAAACATGTCAGGCGTTCTCCTGCCATAGAGGCGGCTGAAGAGGAATGGTGAATCTACATTCCATGCCCTGATTGGAATTTATTGACTCTCCAGTGTGCCCACAAACTCCCCTGCAGTTCCAAACCGCTCGGATGATTTTTTGGACATTGCCTTTTGGATGGCCTTTGCCGCGTGTTCCGGCAGATCAGGTGCTTTTTCGCGTGCATCGGGCGGCGCGTGCAACATGTGTGCGATCAACAGCGCCCCCTGATGTTCATGTTTGAAGGGCAATTCGCCGGTCAACATTTGATAAGTCATCACCCCCAGCGCGTAGAGGTCCGCGCGGCCGTCAATATCCCGGCGCGCTTCGATCTGTTCGGGGGATATGTAAGCAAATGTACCTGCCACCGCGCTCTGCGAGATCAGAGACGAATCACCCAAAACCTTCGCAAGACCAAAATCCGTGAGTATGGGGCGTACATCCGTGCCAGCCTTATCGAGCATGATATTACCCGGCTTTACATCTCGGTGAACGATGTTGTTCGCATGTAAATAGTCCAGTGCCGCGCTGATTGGTTTGAGAAGTTGCAATGTTGTCTCGAGATCAAGCCTCCCGTTTTTCAGCAGCTCGCCGAGAGCATCCCCCTCGATGAATTCCATCACCATGTAAGGACGGTTGTCCACTTTGCCAGTATCAAGAACCTTGATGACATTTGGATGATCAAGATCGCGCAAGGCACGGGATTCCCGCTCGAAGAAAATGCGCATCACGGGATCGTCCTGAATGGCTTCGCGCATGAGTTTGATCGCCACGGCCCGTTTCAACGTCGGATGCGTCGCCCTGTAGACCTCTGCCATGCCGCCTCGACCGGCGACCTCAAGGTCGGTGTATTCGTAGAAATGTGCACTCGGAAACGTGGATGGCTCGAGTGGAGGCAGGACCGAGCGTCCCGATTTTTGATAGTCAATATAGATGTGATAGAAGTAACGATCAACTACCTTCTGCAAGCCTCTGTTGAGCGGCTGAAAGATTACCGCAAATACAACCATCGAGATCAGCATGGCGATGAGGGGACCGGCGCTGAATCCTTGTGCAAGCATTGAAATGGCGCGCAGGCTCAGGGCAAACAGAGTCAGCAAAATGGTCGTTAATGAACCGTAGACAAGTGAACGGTTGATCGCAAAGTCAATATCCCACAGGCGATACCGCAGGACCGCGATCGCCATCGTCGCAGGCACGATCATCAGGGAGATCTGCCTCAGGACACGCGCGACCAGCGAAACAACCAGTGAAGGGTCTTTACCATAGCCAAGCACGTTGAACACCACGACGTACGTGCCAACAAACAACAGCGTGATGATCATACCGAACAACACCCATTTGGTTTGTTGTCTTTGCACGGGCGTGGAGAGTTTGCGATAGCGATACACCTGCGCCGCAATCCCTCCTGCAAGCAGGAGGATAAAAAGCCCGATATCCCATGCCTGTTGCGCGGTGTGACCGTAATTCTCCGCAGTGTGGAACTCCGCTTTGTAATTCGGGATGTAATCCACGAACCAGATTCCGATGCGCCAGATCGGAAGCGGGATCAGAATCCACCAGATCCAGCGCGGGAGCGGTTTTCCATCCGGGAAGAGATAGACAAACCATACCTGCATGCTTTCTGCCATGCCTGGCAGGATGGCAAGCGCAAGGGATGGCAAGTTTGCGTTGGCGGTGGGACCCGTGTACAACGCGCCGGTGAACAGCAACATGGAAGCCACCACCAGGGTTGCCAGCTCGTCCCCGCGCTGCCAGACGAGTATGAGCGCAATGATCCCGAAAAAGAGGACGGTGAGGCTGTCCATGATGACCAACACGTACGCGGGGAACCTCAGGGAAAGACCAGCCGCCCTGAGCGCATCCTGCGATTCCGGGAGCAGACGCAAAGCGATCTCGAACGAGGGCTTGATACCGGCAATGAACAGGAAGATCGTGAAGACCGCCATGCCGATCCACAAGGTGCGCGCGGCTCTCAACCTGAACCCTGTGAGTTTGACGCTTTGAACGGAAGTGTTGCCAGCGGACATAGGCATTCATTTTACTATGTACGCGTTCTGTGTCAAAAGTGGCCACTTTTACAATGCCAGGTGATATGGCAAAACAGGGACGTGTTGCTAACTGGAATTATTTTCCAATGCCTGACAGATCACTCCGCTCCGCGCGAATATTGAAGAAGGCGTAATCTACTGGATAGAAATCTCCATCTGGGAACAATACTGCAGTTTGAAACGTAAGAAGAAATGGACACCGTGCCGCGTCTTCTCCGGCTGTGTTGTCCATCCATAAAGCATTTATCGGAAAGGTACATTATGAAAAATTCAATCATGACGAAACACAGAATCCTGTCAGGCATGTGCTTCGTTCTTCTTTTGCTCGCCTGCAATCTTGCACAGGCGATCCCCCCAGCCACGCCAACGGTTAGCGCCATCACTTTCCCTACGGATACCCCAACGTCTGCCGTGATCCTTTCGTCCGACGCGACGCCGATGGTGGACGTACCCGCTGCCAATCAATGTACCGCTGCGCCTGCCGGCCTGGTCGGCTGGTGGCCTGGCAATGACGATGCCCGGGACGTGGTCGCAGGGCATGATGGCAGACTGAACGACGGAGCGGGCTTTGCTGCCGGAAAGGTCGGGCAGGCGTTCAGCTTCGACGACCGCGGTTCGGTCGACATCCCGCGCGTCGGGGGCCTGGAAATAAAACGGGGCACGATCGAATTCTGGATGAAACCTGACCCGGAGAATGAGATGGACCGCTGCTGCCAGGGACTCGTCGGCACGGAGTACTTTCTCGTGGACATCTCGCGTGGCTGGTCAATGGTGACCGGGGTCAATTTTGCCATCAATAACGGCAACCTCTTCAAATCAACCAGCGACGAAAACAACGCAGCATTCCCGGTACCGGCGGACGAATGGTCTTTCATTGTTGCCACGTACGATGGTCAGCACCTGCGGTTGTTTGTGAACGGGCAGGAAGTGCAGTCTCTGGAGCACCGGGGAAAAATGGCTCCCGCGTTCCCCGACAGCTTTCTGATCATCGGCTCGGAG
>DASTJG010000568.1:0-18772 GCA_035716785.1 Anaerolineales bacterium | reverse complement strand
CCATAGTAAAATGAAGGCATGGAAGTTCAGATCGCAGTAGCAAAAGTCAACAAATACGCCACGTCAGAGAGCGGCGACACCCTCGAAGTTGTCGAGCGGCCGAACGGAGGGGTTTCCGTTGTCCTGGCCGATGGACAGACATCCGGGCGCGGTGCGAAGGCTGTTTCGCTCATGGTAGTCCGCAAAGTGATCGGTCTGCTGGCGGAAGGCGTGCGGGATGGAGCCGCGGCTCGCGCCGCATCCGACGCGCTATTCACAGAGCGACAGGGCAAGGTCATCAGCACGCTCAACATAGCATCTGTCGATCTGAGCAGTGGGACGATTGTCCTGACCCGCAACAACCCCGCGCCCATGTTCGTTTGCCGCGGCGACCAAATCGACTGCCTTGAAGAGGAAAGTATTCCGCTCGGGACATCGCGCAACGTCCGCCCGCTGATCACGGAACTGCCGATCGAGCCGGGTCTGACCATTATCATCTACACCGACGGCCTGGTTCACGCAGGCAAACGCCGCGGTCTGCCCATGGACATCGGTGCGACCATTCAGTCGATGCTGGAAGATCAAGACCCGTCCCCACAAATGCTGGCGGATATGCTGCTCGCTGAAGCGGTCAGCCTGGATGAGAATCGTCCCGCGGACGATATCAGCGTGCTGGTCGTCAAGGTCGCCTCGCGCGTGGGAGACAGCGTCCGCCGCATGACCGTCCGCCTGCCCATCGAAGGAGGGAAAAGGTGGTAAAAGCCTCTGCCCGCCTCCGACAATGGAAAGCAGGCTGGCGTGACACAGTCATTCTGCTCAGAGAGTTCCAGTCTCCACTGCTTATTTTTACGATTGCCATGATCGGCGGCGGCTTTACTTATTCTGCGATTGCAGATATTGCCGGTGAACCGGTTCACAGTCTCAGTGAAGCCATTTACATTGTCCTCACCGCTACGTTTCTCCAGCCGGTTGGGGAATTTCCAAACCATTTTGGTCTGCAATTATTTCATTTTGTCATGCCCGTTGTTGGCATTGTCATCCTCGCGCAAGGATTTGCCGATTTTGGCAGTCTGCTCTTCAACCGGCGGGCACGAAGCAAGGAGTGGGAAATGGCTGTTGCCTCCACCATGAATAAACACATTGTTTTGATCGGACTGGGTCATCTGGGCTACCGCGTCGCCCAAAGGCTGTACGAAATGGGCGAAAATATCGCTGTGGTCGAGATCAATCCTGGTACGCACACAACCGCCGCCGCCCGCGATATGGGCATCCCGGTCATCCAGGCAGACGCCCGGCATCCCGGCGCACTCGAGTCCGCCAATATCAAGGATGCGCGCACGATCATCCTAGCCAGCCAGAATGATGCCATGAACCTGCAGATCGCGCTCAAGGCGCGTTCGCTCAACCCGGACATTCAGGTCGTGATCCGTATTTTCGATGAGGACTTCGCACATTCATTACAGGAACAGTTTGGGTTTATCGCCTTGAGCGCGACGGAGATGGCGGCGCCGGTCTTTGCTGCAGCGGCGGCAGGCGCAGATGTTACCAATCCGATCTCGATCGAAGGGCAACAGCTCAGCCTGGCACGCTTGTGCATCCACTCTGCTTCGAGCCTGGCAAATAAAACTGTTGGCTACGTGGAAGATAATTATCATCTCAACATCATCCTGCTCAGGCATGACCACCAGTCCGAGATGCACCCCACCGATACCAGCCCACTCCATGCCGGCGACACGCTGGCAGTCCTTGGCGGTCCTGAGGAACTAAGCCGGTTGATGCAGGATAATCAATAAACGAAGGTAGGAGCGACTAAAGTCGCTGGCTTGACCGACGACTGAAGTCGTCACTACAAAATTATTATGGAGCCTCCAAGTAATAAACCTCTTATCGGTATTGTAGGGCCCTGTGGTTCGGGCAAATCGACTCTCAGCGCGGGTCTTCAACAACATGGCTATGCCTGCCGTCACATCGCGCAGGAACACTCTTACGTGCCAGCCATGTGGCAGAAAATCAGCAATCCGGATGTTTTGATTTATTTGAACGCATCCTTCCCTGTCAGCACGGCACGCCGCAGGCTAAATTGGCAAAAACAAGATCACGATGAACAATTACGCCGGCTGGACCACGCGCGCCGGCATGCCAATCTGTTGATCGATACGGATGATCTCACACCTGAACAAGTTTTGCAAAAAGTGCTTGATTACTTAAAGGAAATCAACTCATGAAAAGATTATTCGTCTCTTTTCTCAGCCTGAGCCTGATCACCGTTTCGTGTTCTCTCTTCCAGCCGACAGTGACACCCACTCCCCCCTCCAATCCCACCGACATATTCGATACCCCCTGGGAGGATCGTTCACCCTTCAAAGCCGGGCTCGTCCCCTCTGAACAATCTGTGCTCGATGAGCTGCCGGGCGCCAGTGTCTATCACCTCGAATTCAACATTGCAGAAGACCTTTACCATATCATGGGAACGGAGAAAACCCGCTACACAAATATGGAAGAGACCGCATTGGACGCGGTGCAGTTCCGACTCTTTCCCAACATCCTCGGCGGCGAGATGACCGTTTCCAATGTAAAAGTGGATGAGCAATCCGTCACCCCGGAATATGAACTGGAAGACAGTTTGTTGATCGTGCCGCTACCGGAGTCACTTGCGCCGGAGCAAAGCGTGACCCTGTCCATGGACTTTGCGGTAACTGTTCCCCAATCCGTCGACTTGAATTACGGCGTTCTCGCGTATTTTGAAGATGTGCTGACACTTGCCCATGCCTATCCCATGATCGCCGTGTACGATGACGAAGGCTGGAATGCCGAGATCCCACCGCAGAGCGGGGATGTAACCTATGCAGACGCGTCCTTCTTCCTCGTGAAAGTCACGGCGCCGAAGGAGGTAACGCTGGTCACGTCCGGGCAAAGAGTCAGTTCCGGCGGAGATAACCAGGTCCAGACGTTGAGCGTTGTGAGCGGTCCCGCACGTGATTTTTATCTGGTCGCCAGTCCAAATTACGAAGAGGTCTCACAAACCTTTGGCGAGGTCACCATCCACAGCTATGCCCCAAAGGAATTCAAAAAGGGGGCACAATTTGCATTGGACGTGGCAGCCCGCGCCATTGAGGATTTCAGCACGCGCTATGCGCGCTTTCCGTATGCGGAGTTTGATATTGTCGCGACGCCAACGCTCGCGCTCGGCATCGAGTACCCAGGCATGATCGCGATCACGTCGCGCATCTACGATGTAGACCAGAACTCCCGCGGCGCACCGGGAAGCGTCTACATGGAGTCAACCATCGCGCATGAAGTGGGACATCAGTGGTTCTACAACCTCGTGGGCGATGATCAGCTTGACGATCCGTGGCTGGACGAGTCATTGACCCAATTTATCACGCTTCAATATTATGCCGATGAATATGGCGCCGAGGGAGAACAAGGGTTTCGCGAATCGCTCGAAGGCCGCTGGGAAAGTGTCGGTCGCGAGGACATCCCCATTGGTCTGCCGGTTGCCGAATATTCCGGGCAGGAATACAGCGGGATCGTCTACGGACGCGGACCGTTGTTCTTCGTCGCCCTGAAGGAAGAAATGGGTACAGAGACCTTCGATGCCTTCCTCAAGGAATACACCGAGACGCTTTCGTGGGGTATTGCCACGCCGGAGTTTCTCCAGTCCCTGGCAGAAAAACGCTGCTCCTGTGATCTGGATACCATTTTCAAAGAGTGGGTATATCCGTGACAACGGAAAAGTTGTTTGCAATCACACGCGGATTGAATCGCCGTTTTCCAAATGGGAATGATCCGTTTCAGATCATGAAACGTTTGCTGGAGGAAAGCGGCGAACTGGCTCAGATGGTCAATCATTTCGAGGGAGCAGGGAATCAAGCTAAAAAGTATGGTTTGCGAGATAAAGCGAAACTCGCAAAAGAGATCATGGATCTTTTTCGATTCGGTCTGCAGGTCGCAATCTATTACGGGGTAGAACAGGAATTGGAAGCCAAAATCAATGAATCCTACGAAAAATGAAGGCGGAAGGCTTGATTGAATTGGGCTAGTCACGCCCATTCAACAGGAGTATAATCACCGCCGCGTGGCGCCAGATGGTTGAGTAGAGCGGTGCTTTTTCGCTCATACCGAAACCAAGCGCCACATTTTCATGGATGGAGAATACCAACGCATGATTCGAAACCTTTATAACCGTTTGGTTCTCATCGTTATTGTGGCTGCCCTTGCCATATGGGCAGACATGAGTCCGGAGATCCGAATACCCAATCCTTTCAACAAAGATACGCTTCTGGTCGATCGCAGTATTGCGCCTCGGCTTGGACTCGACCTGCAAGGCGGTTTACAAGTCCTACTCGAGGCTGATCTGCCGGCAGAGACAGAAGTGAACACGCAGGAAATGGAAACTGCGCGTACCATCGTTGAAAACCGCACCAACGCCCTGGGGGTCAGCGAAAATGTGATCCAGCTGGCAGGTGAACGTCGTATCGTCGGAGAATTCCCCGGCGCCGAAGATTCAGATGCAATTCTCGATATTATCCAGCAGACAGGCTTGCTGGAGTTTGTGGATACCGGCGATTATAGGCCCGAGGAGGGGACGGTCCTACAGACTGACTTCGGCGCTAGTTCCACCAGCAGCACGCCGCCGGCAACCGCAACCCCGGCAGCAGAAACTCCGGCGACGGAAACTCCGACCGCCGAGGGAGCCGCGCCGCAAACCGTTTACCATACGGTCATGACCGGAAAAGATCTGCGCAGTGTCAGCGTCGGTACAGATGTAAGAGGGCAGCCATCGATTAGCTTTGTGCTTTCCTCCGAAGGGGCAGACATTTTTGCCAATCATACAAAAAACAATATTGGTAAGATCCTGGCGATCACATTGGACAAACGTGTGATCTCTGCTCCCGGCATTGAAGGCGAAATTCCCAGTGGCGAGGGAGAAATCACCGGGAGCTTCACGCAGGAATCAGCAAACACACTTGCGGTGCAACTGCGTTACGGTTCCCTGCCCATTCCACTCAAGATCGTCGAGACCCGCGTGATCGGTCCCACACTCGGTGAAGACTCACTGCAAAAGAGTCTGCTGGCCGGGGCGATCGGCATGGTCATCGTCATCCTTTTCATGGGCATCTATTACCGCCTGCCTGGCATCACTGCCGACATCTCCATCCTGCTCTATGCCGCAATCTTGTTCGCAGTCTTCAAATTTTTAGGTGTGACCCTGACTCTGCCCGGCATCGCGGGCATCATGCTCAGCACCGGATCGGCCCTGGATGCCAACATCCTGGTGTTTGAACGTTTGAAGGAAGAGCTGCGCGGCGGCAGAGTGCTGCGCCAGGCCTTCGACCAGGGCTGGAGCCGCGCCTGGCCATCCATTCGAGATTCGAATATTGCCGCGCTGATCACATCGGCAATCCTGTTCTGGTTCGGCAGCACGTTTGGGGCAACCATTGTCAAAGGCTTCTCGCTGACCCTGGCGATCGGTGTTGTGATCAGCTTGTTCTCCTCGCTTTATATCACCCGCACGCTGCTGGCACTAGCCCTGGAACTGTTCAAACCCAAGAACTATGAACGCTGGTTCGGCATCTAGAAGAAAAGGCATCTTATGAATATTCTTGGAAAACGCTATGTCTTCTTCGGGATATCCCTGCTCATCATTGTCACAGGGTTGATCCTCCTATTTGTAAATAAAGTTCCTCTCTCCATTGACTTTACCGGAGGCAGCCTGCTGGAAGTCACTTTCACCGGTAATTCCCCTGAGCCCAGTGAGATCATCGGGATCTATGAATCTGCCGATATCAAAGACGTGCAGGTACAGACCACCGAAACGGGCAGTTACATAATCCGTTCCCAGTTTTTGGACAATGACCAACGTGACGCCGTTGTTTCTGCCCTGAATGAAAATTTTGGTGAAGTAAACGTTGTCCGCTTTGACAGCGTTGGTCCAAGCATCGGCAAGCAAGTGACTTCACGCGGCGCTGTCGCTGTGACAGTCTCATCATTGCTTGTAGTACTGTTCATTGCCTGGTCCTTCCGCGGCGTTCAAAACGCTTTCCGTTATGGTGTTTGCGCGGTCCTGGCGATGATCCATGATGTGGCGATCATCTTTGCCATTACTGGGTTTGGAAGTTGGCTGTTCGGCTGGGAAATTGACTCCCTGTTCCTCACAGCGCTGCTCACCGTGATCGGCTTTTCGATGCAGGATACCATTGTGGTATTCGACCGTATACGCGAAAACGCGAATATCTACCGTCGCCTGGATTTTGAAACCCTGGTCAATCATTCCATCGTGCAAACTCTGCAGCGTTCCATCAATACGCAATTAATGACCGTGGAATTTTTGCTCCTGGCGCTGGCAATGTTTGGCGGTGTCACCTTGCAAGAGTTTGCATCCATTCTGTTGATCGGGCTACTGAGCGGAACCTACTCCTCAATTTTTATTGCAGCGCCGATCCTGGTGCTCTGGGAAAAACAGGAGTGGAAGAACTGGTTTGGACGCAGTAAAGCAACCGCTTAAATTGACTATTTCCTTATGAACAAAAACTCCCTTCCTGGGAGTTTTTGTTTAGACAGGTGGATTTTAAATCTCTAAATCCGTGCCATTGCAGTAACGCAGCGATTGATCAATTCGATAAACAAAACCCGCCGTGCAGATAGCAAGTCAGAAGGGTATTCTGCTCCGAATCCTCCTATTTTTTTTATTAATTCAATGATATCCTGACTGTGATTAAGACTACACATTCTCCCAAGCTCGCCTTTACTGCATAAATTTTCATATATCCAAGACGGGATTAAGAAAGGGAGGTTACAAAAAAATTCCGTCCAGTTCGAGATAACTGGACGGAAAACATACCAATTTATAAGATCACTGCGCCTGATGCACCCAGACAACTATTACATTTGGCACACTTCAGCCTGCAAAAACTAGCCTCCCAATTCCACGGCAAAAGCGTCATAATAGGTGCCCGCGCCAAAGCCATCGATCAGGATATGGTCCAATGGCTTCATGTTTGGCAGTTCGCGCAGGAACGCGATCATGTTCGAAGCCGCGCTGACGTTGCCAAACTCGCTCAAGAGCCACGGCATGCGCAAAGCTATCCCTTCATTTTGAAGCTGTTTTTCCTTGAGTTTATTGATCTTGTAATTGGCGTGATGGACAATTGTGACAGCCAATGACTTGCCAGCCATTCCCATTTCGCTCAGCTTGGCCTGGTACGCCGCATAGACATCGCGTACCACCTGCACACCCGTGCGCACGAACAATTTGACCATGCCCATGGGTCCAGCCATTGCAATGGATGAACCATCCTCCGGCTCATGCATCAAACCGGCAACACGGATATTATGCTCGAATGGTTCCGTCACATCCACATTAGTACTGCCATCGGTCTTCTGTTTGGAATGCGGATAATACATGGCGACCTGCAGTACGCCTTCATCGTCGAACACTTCACGAGATCTGCCTGCCAGGAATTTCATGGTTTTGCCAGGGATCACACCCACTACACCCGCAGCATTGCCGAACATCTGCAGGGCAATCGGATCGTGTGACGAAACGATAAAACGACTCAAGCCTTCAATGCCGCCAACCAGCACTTTTTTTCCATAGAGCGATTCGGCAATATTACGGTCAAGCTGTTTGTTCTCCGGCAGCTCGGGGTTCAGGGCAAGATGCAGGCTGCTCGTGGAACCATCACAGGCTTTATGGATGGCAACTTTCAATGCACCTTCACGAATACCGGCAGCCCGGGTGATTTTATTCAGGTAATCTTCAGAAACAGGAGCGCTCATACCGATCAACACGGCCTCCACCTCGGAGGGCTGCCAGCTGCAGGCTTTGATCGCTTCACGCAGAAAGCGCGTCCCAATCTCGATTTCGAGTTCGGCATGCTCTTCGCGTGTCAGGTTTAACGGGAGGTGATGCCGGTTGCGAAAACCCAGTTCGGACAGATTCAACTTCTCGTTCGCGGGGATCGGATGTCCGAGACGCTGCTCCAAAAACGTGGGCAGCGAGTCGTTATCATAGCTGTGTCCCCACGTACCATAGACACCTGCAATCCCAACAGCAGGGTTGCTGACGCACTCGATCCCGAAAGGAATGCCCTGCCCGATATCGATCATGCCCTTCTCGACGTTGGGGCGTTCAAAAAAAGATACTTTTGTGTTCTCACCTGTCATTTAGTTACTCCTTAGTGCTTACCATCGAAACCCCAGTGTGCTTTGAAAGTTTCGCTCGAGATTAATGCTGCGACAGGATTATACCCGCCATTGCGCTTACGGCGTGACCCTGTATGAGAATTCACTTAGCCACATTGCAAATCTGAAATATTTCCTTGTGAGGACATGCAAAATATATCACCGGGAGGCTCGCAATTTCTCTCAGAATAACTTCGTTATTATCTCTACAAGTAGTATAGCTAAATTATCCGGTGTATAATGAAAACACAAGGTTACATCGTGTATTTCAGGAAAAGGAAGTAACCATTCACGATCAGATGGCTCGGAAAACAATAACCAAAACTCAGAGCGCTCTCCTAAACCCAAAACGCAAACTACGGAAAATGAACAGAGTCGATCCAGAATCCTCTATAGAGAAGGAACTGGAAGAACGCCGCTGCCCGAACTTGCGAATTGGATGAAGTGAACCAGAAGCTCAATCAAGCTCGCCATCTATTCTACGCACTTTTCCATGCCAATCCTATTCCTACTTCGCTCACACACCTGGAAAATGGACTGCTCATCGATGCAAATGATGCCTATCTTTCCTACTACGGGTTCACGCGCGAGGCGTTGATCGGGCATACATCCAAGGAACTCTACCTACCTATTGACCCAAGGTTGATTATCCGTCACCGTCTCAGCCTTTTAGGATGCAATCTGGATGTAGAATCTCAATCCGGGAAAGGCACCAAAGCAATCATTGAGGTCCCCTATGAAAAAATGGACTCTTGACTATGACTTCCATCTTTCTCGTCGAAGACCACGTGATCTTCACCCATTCTCTCTGGCGTGTATTGCATGGGAAGGGACATTCTGTGGATAGCACTGGTTAGCGTATGAGTGAATATTCCATTCTTCTTGTCGAAGATCATGCAGGTTTCGCAAAGGCCCTGCTCAATATGCTGGGGCAAAATCAGGAGTTGAAGGTTGTAGCTGTTGCCCAGGATGGAGAGGACGCTCTCCAACTCCTGCAGCAGTTAAAGGTTGATCTGGCATTGGTAGATTTTTCGTTGCCGGATATGACTGGCGTCGAGCTTCTTGAGAAGTTGCATCAGGAATATCCCGACCTGCGCTGCGCGATCCTTTCGGGACATCTCCTGCCCCAGCATGCCCGCCGCGCTCTCGCCACAGGGGCGCGCGGCTATCTGATCAAAGATGACCCGATGGGCATTCTGACAGGTATCCAGCACATTTTGAAAGGGGAAATCTACGTGAGCGAAGAACTGCGCGATTTGGGACTGTCTGATTTGCTCACAGATCTTACATAGCGCGCTCACCCAGCAGTTCGCTCCGTTCAGCATGAAGAACTCTTCATCCTGAGCGCTTCAATCGCGCAGCATTCAGTGCAAATTAGCTCGTAAATGTAGGTGGACGGGGCGTAATCAGTCCCATCTCACGTGCCTTCTCCACGGCGGCAGTGCGCGAATGGACGCCGAGGCGCAGGTAGAGGCTGGAGAGCAGGTTTCGCACCGTTGAGTTGGAAATGGACATCATCTGCGCCAGATCCGCCGTGCTCGCATCCGGATACGCCGCACAAAGGGAGATGACTTCCATTTGACGGGGAGTCAACAACTCACCGTTGCTCAAACTCTCCGCCTGCATATAAAGGCTATGAGCCTTTCTGCTAAAGAAAACACCTCCACGTGCAATCGACAAAACAATATTTCCAAGCTCCTTGAATGCCGCCTGGTCATCTTTCAGGATGTATCCGCTCGCCCCTGCTTCGATGAGCGAACGCATCAAACCAGGTTCGGAAAACATCGAAATGATCAGGATAGAAAGATTGGAATATTTTTGCAGTATCTTCGGAATTACATGCAGAATCGGATAAGGATTTGGATTGTCCGGAGAACTGCGCACGCTGAGATCCAACAAAAGGACATCGACATACTGCTTGGCTAAGAGCGGTTCTAGTTCCTCTCCGACCGTAGCAGTAGCCACAACTTCAATCTCGGGTGTGCTGCTTAATCGATAGACAAACCCATCAATAATGCTTTGGTGATCGTCGAGGATCGCAACACGAACCTTTTCTGCTGGCATGTTTACTCCGTCAGTGAATTAGGATAGAGTGCAGAAGAGCAGAATTTCTTTGAAAAAGGTACCTTAAAAATTCAGTACAAATATCTAGATGAAAACAGTACATGTCTATTGAACCATAATTTATTCCATTTTACAATGCCTTTACAAAAATCATCCGGCGTTGCAGGATGAAGATCCACGAAGTTGGCAGGTGAACAGGAATTTTCTTCACCCATCCAGTCTTTGTATCTTCTGAAGTGATAACAAAGCAAAGCGTAAGTTTAGAAACCCGAATTCCCTTTTGGAGGCTTACCATGGACATGATCAAAGTTTCTGCAACTTCTCGTACATCCGCCGTTGCCGGTGCAATTGCAGGTGTAGTCCGTGAGCATAAACGGGCAGAGGTGCAGGCCATCGGAGCGGGAGCAGTCAACCAGGCAGTCAAGGCTCTTGTCCTGGCAACTGGATATCTGAAGAGTGACGGCATCAATGTCAGTTGTGTGCCAGAGTTCGCAGATGTGACCATCGAAGATAAAGTGCGTACGGCTATTAAGCTTGTTGTTGAGCCGCAAGATTAATTTTTATCGGTTTACTTGCAGCCAAACCAACTCGAGAGGTTCCCCACAACCAGTTGAACGGGAAGGTCCCGTTCGACACGAAAGTCATGAAAGAACTGTCGCGCGAATTTTATTGGTTTCATGGCTTTCGTAAATACCAAAAAAGACTCTGTCGCGGGAGTCTTTTTTGGTTAAAGCTCTATGCCCTATATTTTTTACTGCATCAACTTATGTAGTGCATTGCACAAAACCTGGACCGACTTTGCATACTCCTCAAGGAGAATATGCTCATTGGGTGTGTGGTCGAGACCCGAATCCCCGGGCCCATAGACAAGTGCGGGACATTTCCAAACAGGTGCGACGATGTTCAAATCGGCGGTTCCCGTTTTGTAGACGAAACGCGGCTCACCACCCTGTGAGCGGATCCCGCTTAAAAAGGCGCGGACCAGCGGAGTATTTTTCTCGCACGCCCAGGCAGATACGGCAAAGCCAAGCGGATCGACCTGTGTAGCCTCTACAATAATATCCTTCAATTTCTCATACCAATCGTCCGGTGACACATCCGGGGGCAGCCGCACACCGACGTTCAAGCGCGCCCATTGCTCGAAGCCATCCTGCCCGGAATCCATGCCGCGCAACGTGGGGATAAGCTTGTCGAAGGCGCGCGTTTTTTCGGCATTGAAAGAGTCTGTGAAAGACTTGACAGCCAGCCAGGTTTCAACGGCCGCTTCACAGGCGGTCTGTTCGCCGCTTGCCGTGTGAGACTGTCCACGCCTGACCGTGATATCAGCCCAGGCGCTGCCCTTGTAGCCCAATGCAACCCGGTCCCACTGGTTTGGCTCACCGATGATCGCATAATCCGGCTTGTACTTCGTCGCGATGTAGCGGGCGCCGTCTGAATCGCGCTCCTCCTCCACTGCGCCGATCACAACAAACTGCCACCCCTCCACCGCGCCGACCCGCGCGACCGCATCCGTAAAACACGCCAGCGGACCTTTCGCGTCCACTGCGCCGCGGCCGTAGAGCGAGCCATCTACTCGTTCAACTTTGATTTCTCCGGGGACCGTATCGATATGCCCAAGCAGCACCACCTGCTTCGGCCCGTTCCCCATCACACCGATCGCGTTACCTGCTTCGTCAATAAAAGCCTCAGCATAGCCAAGTGACTTCATACACGCGACCAGCCATTCCACAGCGCCGCGCTCCTGGCCGGATGGACTGTAGTGCGAGACCAAACCAACCAGAGTCTCGAAATCACTCATCGGGTTGTTCACTCGCGATCACTTCCGCCAACGCGGCCGCCACACGATCGAGCTGCTCATAGGAAATGACAAGTGGCGGCAATAGACGAATTACTGTCATGCCCGCGTTCAAAGCGATAATCCGCCTTTCCTGGAGAGCTTTTAGATAGGGAGCAACCTTCTGCTTCATCTCGATACCGATCATCAAACCGAGTCCGCGCACTTCGCGAATGTTGGGAGAATTGATCTCCTGCAGCTTCTCCATCAAATACTTACCCTTCGCCGCGGCTTGACCCGGCAGGTCTTCTTCTTCAATGACATTCAACGCGGCAAGCGCTGTCGCGCACGCCAGCGGATTCCCACCGAACGTCGTGCCATGCACGCCGGGTGTCAAATTCTTCACTTTCCTGCCGATCAGCAGCGCGCCCATAGGCAGACCACCCGCCAGCGACTTTGCGCATGTTAGCAGATCCGGTGTGACCCCGTAATGCTGGATCGCGAACATCCTGCCTGTGCGCCCAAACCCGGTTTGGATTTCGTCCACGATCAGCAAGGCACCGCGCTCGTCGCAGATCCGCCGGGCAGCCTCGATGTACTCCGCAGTTGCAGGGTACACCCCGCCTTCCCCTTGCACAACTTCCAGGATCACAGCCGCTGTCTCCTCATTCACGGCTTTATCCAGTGCTTCGACGTTGTTGTACGCCACGTGACAAAAGCCTGGCACGAGCGGCTCGAATCCATCACGGTACTTTTTGTTAAACGTCGCAGACAAGGCACCATACGTTCTTCCATGGAATGCCCGCATGGCTACGACAAAATTTTTCCGCCCCGTGGAAATGCGTGAGAACTTGAAAGCCGCTTCCACTGCCTCGGCCCCGGAGTTGCAGAAGAAGACTCGATCCAGGCCGGGGACCAGATTGCAAATCTTCTCCATCAAGGCCGCACGCTGATCGTTGGGGAAACTCTCGAACAACGTGATCAGTGTGGAAGCTTGCTTGTAGAGCGCCTCCGCGATCTTCGGATGCGCGTGACCGAGGTTGGCCACTCCATGCCCCGACTCGCAATCCAGATATTCATTGCCATCCACATCGAACAGGGAGGCGCCCAGTCCACGCACGATAGTCAGTGCTTTTTTGGCATACACGCCGGAGGTGTATTTGTTTTCAGTTTCAGCGATGTTCATGGTTTCTCCAATTATTTTCACCACAAAGGTCACAAGGGTTCACAAAGGAATCAAAACCTTTGTGCCTCGGAGCCTGTCCCGAGCGTAGTCGAGGGATGCTCCTTCGTGGTGATGGCTTTTCCAAAATGACTCTGCAAACTTCGATAGTGTAACTCTTTTTTCTTCAATGCCTGGATCGCGGACACTGCCGCGGCCGCAGCCGAAAGCGTGGTCAATAGTGGCACATTCATAGCGATCGCGGCAGCACGGATCTCGAGTCCATCGCTGTGCGCGTTCGGACCTAGAGGCGTATTAAGCACCAGTTGCACCTTTCCATCACGAATGAGATCCACGGTATGAGGTGAGCCGTCCGCGAACTTATTGATCGTCTCGACGGGCAGCCCGACTTTACAAAAGAACTCTGAAGTTCCCGATGTGGCATAGAGCTTGAAGCCCATGCGATGCAGGTCGCGAGCAAATTTCAACCCGGCGCTCTTATCATAGTCGTTGACCGTGATCAACACTCCCCCACTTTCCGGTAATGCCATCCCGGCCGCGGTCTGGGACTTGGCAAAGGCATGGCCGAAGTGCGATGCGTGTCCCATCACTTCACCGGTGGAACGCATTTCGGGTCCGAGCAAAATACTGGAGCCGGGTAACTTCTTGAACGGAAAGACAGCTTCCTTAACGAAGAACCCATCGACGCGCGGCTCCTCGTGCACGCCCAGCTCTTCCAGTCTCTTCCCCGCCATGACCTGCGCGGCGATGTACGCCATATTCAAGCCGGTTGCTTTGCTGGCATAGGGAACGGTCCGGGAAGCGCGCGGGTTGACCTCCAGCACACAAACTACCTCATCTTTCAAAGCGAATTGCACGTTCATGAGGCCGCGCACGCCGAGTGCCAGTCCTAATTGCTCAGTGTACTCGCGCATAATGCCCTGATGATAGGCACTCACCTTGTACGGCGGCAGCACACACGCCGCGTCACCGGAATGAACGCCGGCCTCCTCGATATGCTGCATCACTGCCCCAATGACTACACGCTCCCCGTCCGCCAGCGCATCCACGTCGATCTCGAAGGCATCCTCCATGAACTTATCGATCAGGATCGGTTGACCGGGCGCCGCCTCGATCGCCTTCTGGATGAATCCCGCCAGATGAGCCTCGGACTCCACGAGCGCCATCGCGCGCCCCCCCAGCACAAACGACGGCCGGACTAGCACCGGATAGCCAATCTGCGCGGCAACTGTACGCGCTTCTTCGAGCGAACGCGCGATCCCGTTTTCCGGTTGAGGGATGTCCAGCTCCTTGAGCAGTTTCGCGAATTCTTCGCGGTCTTCCGAAAGCGTAATCGCATGCGGCGAGGTACCCAGGATCTTTACACCCGCGGCTTCCAGACCTGCTGATAAATTCAATGGAGTCTGCCCACCGAACTGCACGATCACGCCCACGGGCTGCTCACGATCGATCACGTTCAGCACATGTTCGAGTGTCAACGGCTCAAAGTACAATCGGTCGGCGGTGTCGTAATCGGTCGAGACCGTTTCCGGGTTGCAGTTGTACATGATGGTTTCATAACCCATCTTCGATAATGCAAATGCCGCCTGACAGCAACAATAGTCAAACTCGATCCCTTGCCCAATGCGATTGGGACCACCACCCAGGATTAGGATCTTTTGTCGGTCTATCGGGCGCGACTCATCTTCCATTTCGTAGGCACTGTACAGATAGGGCGTCTGCGCTTCGAATTCGGCCGCGCAGGTATCGACTCTTTGGAAAGTCGGTATGATTCCTAACGATTTGCGGAACTCACGGAATGAAGAACGATGAGTAAAGAATGATGAATTTAAGAGCCGCGCAATGTGCGAGTCCGCAAATCCCATTTGCTTTGCTTCACGCAACAATGCTCTTAACTCTGCATTCTGCATTCCAACTTCCGCATTCTGCATTCTGCATTCTACATTCTGCATTTCCTTCATTTGAGCTAGAAACCACAGGTCGTATCCCGTCGCATTGGCGATTTCATCCAACGACATTCCCTGACGAATGGCGCGGTAGACGCGGAAGAGACGGTCGGCAGCAGGAAGCTGCAGCGTGGAGGACGTCTCGGGCGCGGCAACCGGCTTGCGGCTGGGTCCGGAACCGTCCAGAGCATCGACGCCGATCTCAAGAGACTGAATTGCCTTATTCAAGGCTTCCGGGAACGTCCGTCCCAATGCCATTACTTCCCCCACAGACTTCATCTGCGGACCAAGGGTCGGATCCACGCCCGGAAATTTTTCGAACGCCCAGCGCGGGATCTTTACGACAACGTAATCGAGCGATGGCTCGAAGGCGGCTTTGGTCTGTTTGGTGATGTCGTTCGTGATCTCGTCGAGGGTGTAACCCGCGGCCACAAGTGCGGCAAGCTTGGCAATTGGAAAGCCCGTAGCCTTGGAGGCCAGCGCCGACGAACGACTGACGCGCGGGTTCATCTCGATCACAACCACACGACCTGTTTTGGGATCCACCGCGAACTGCACGTTCGACCCGCCGGTCTCTACACCTACCGCAGAAAGGACGCGATGCGCGAGGTCGCGCAGGATTTGATATTCGCGGTCGGTAAGGGTTTGCGCGGGCGCGACCGTGATGCTGTCGCCGGTGTGCACACCCATCGGGTCGAGGTTTTCGATGGAACACACCACGACAAAGTTGTCCGCTTTGTCGCGCATCACCTCGAGTTCGTATTCCTTCCAACCAAGCACGGACTCTTCCAGCCAGGACTGCCCGATCGGCGATTCGGCAATGGCTTTGTGAATGGCTTCAGGAAGCTCAGCAGGCTCGTAGACCCACGAGGCGCCCGCGCCGCCCATTGCAAAAGAGGCGCGCACGAGAACGGGATAACCTGTCTCTTGCACGAGCGCTTCCGCCTCTTGCAGCGAATACGCCGCTCCCCCGCGTGGGACAGGGATACCGGCCTTCTGCATCGTCTCACGAAACAGCATGCGGTCTTCAGCAGCTTTGATCGCAAAGAGTTTTGCTCCGATGAGCTGGACACCGTACCTCTCGAGCACGCCGTTTTCGCTCAGCGCCAGTGCCAGGTTTAACCCCGTTTGCCCGCCGACAGTTGGCAGCATGGCATCGGGCCGTTCCTGCGCAATGATCGCTTCCAGAGCTTCCGGCGTGAGCGGCTCGATGTAGGTCGCGTCGGCAATTTCGGGGTCGGTCATGATCGTGGCTGGATTGGAATTGATCAGTACCACGCGATAACCTTCGGCGCGCAAAGCTTTGACCGCCTGCGTGCCAGAGTAATCGAACTCCGCGGCCTGCCCAATGACGATGGCTCCGGAACCAGGGACGAGGATGGTATGGATGTCAGTTCGTTTCATAAATGAAGAAGTCGGAATGAGGAATGCATAATTGGCAAATACAGAACTTGAAAATCCCCTTGTACATCGAGAAAATTTTATTTCCAGTCGCTATCAAATTCATCGTTCTGCATTCGTTATTCATCATTTCGGATGATTCCTTTTGGATGTGTTGATGGATGAGACAAAAATCGCAATCAACTCGTCGGTTTCTTTTTGTAAATCTGCAAGTCTGGGGGCAGGGACAATTTCACCTTCCGCCAGCAACTCCAGCCAGTAAGCGGTTTCGTCGAGTTCTTTCAACGAGCCTCCCATCATATTCACAAAATCTGCCGGGGATTTTGCTCTGCACGCCTCCCGATACTGCGCACCCACAGAAGTACCGCTGCGCAAAACCTGTCTTCCGATCACCTGCGCCTCCCCCGAGTGGGACAGATTCTGATACAGTTTAATAATTTGCAAGGCAAACTTCTTTGTCCTTACCCGCAAATTGGTTATATCATGTGCCATTGCCAACCTCCTTACCCACCATTCTGCATTCTGACTCCTGCATTCACCATTCTGAAAAATTCAGCAAAAATATCGTGCGCGTCGTGCGGACCCGGGGAGGCTTCGGGGTGAAATTGCACGCTCAGCACAGGTTTATTTTTCAAGCGAAAGCCTTCCAGGGAGTCATCGTTCAGACTCCTGTAAGTGATCTCCACTTCGTTTGGGTTCAAGTCACCGGCGGTAACACAATAATTGTGATTCTGTGATGTGATCAAGACTTCGCCAGTTTGCAAATGTCCAACGGGGTGATTGCCGCCGTGGTGCCCGAACTTGAGTCGATGCGTATCCGCGCCGAGAGCACGTCCGATCAACTGGTGACCGAGGCATATCCCAAAGATCGGCACACCGCTCTCGATCAAGCCGCGCACCGCTTCGACGGCGTACGGCAAGCCGGCCGGGTCACCGGGGCCATTGGATAAAAAGACTCCATCCGGTTTCATTCCCAGCACTTCATCGGCGGTTGTATCTGCAGGGACGACGGTCACCTGCGCGCCGTAGCTCGCCAGATGACGCAAAATGTTCTTCTTAATGCCAAAGTCGTAGGCGACAATATGTAATGAAGAATGATGAATGGACAATGCAGAATTCTGCATTCTAACTTCTTCATTCTGACCTCTGACTTCTTCATTCTTCCTTATCCAACGACTCCCTGCATCATCCATCCAGTGATAGGGTTCCTCACACGTCACTTCCTTGACCATGTCACGACCGTCGAGACCGGGCCATTCACGCACCATCGCCAGTAATTTCTCTGCCGAGGTCCCTTTTGTGGAGAGCGCGGCCTTCTGCGTGCCGCCGTCGCGCAGCCTGCGCGTCAGCCAGCGCGTGTCCACGCCGCTGATCCCGGGCACACCGTGCTGCACCAGCCAATCCGAAAGCGACGTCGAGGCGCGCCAGTTTGACACGACCGGGCTCAGCGAACGTACTACTGCCGCCGAAACCTGTGGAATATCCGATTCATAATCTTCCACGTTGATGCCAACGTTGCCGATATGCGAGGCGGTGAATAGCACGCCTTGTCCACGATAAGATGGGTCGGTGAGTATTTCCTGATACCCTGTCATGCTGGTGTTGAAGACTAACTCAAAGACAGAGTCGGTCTCTGCGCCAAAGGCTTGACCTTCGAGCACAGTCCCATCTTCCAAAACGAGAGTGGCAAATTTCATCCTTAATTCCTCAGGCTGTGGATCGGTGCAGGGATCTTCCCTGCAAACTGAATAAAGCGCGCGGACTTTCCGGCGTTCCGCACCGGGGCGATCGCGCTCTCGCCGAACAAACCACCAAACGAAACAAATTCGCCCGCTTCCTTGCCGGGCACAGGGATCACGCGCACCGCAGTCGTTTTATTGTTGATCATGCCGATCGCCATTTCATCGGCGATAATCGCGGAGATCGTTCCTGCATCTACCGAGCCGGGGATGGCGATCATATCCAGCCCCACCGAACAGACACTGGTCATGGCTTCGAGCTTTTCGAGCACAAGGTTGTCATCGCGCACAGCATTTGCCAGCACCTGATCCTCGCACACCGGGATGAACGCGCCGCTCAACCCGCCCACGCTCTGGCTTGCAAACGCACCGCCTTTTTTCACGGCATCGTTGAGCAACGCCACAATCGCAGTCGATCCGGGCGCGCCGACTGCATCCACGCCCAGGATCTGAATGATCTCCCCAACGCTGTCGCCCACATTCGGCGTCGGTGCAAGGG
>DASTJG010000567.1:0-6243 GCA_035716785.1 Anaerolineales bacterium | reverse complement strand
GATGTGACGTTTGATCCACTCAGTGCCCCAGGCTGCATCGGTCCCCCACCAATCGGGATAGAGATGGGCCGACATTACATCGATGTTGGGCAGGCGGGTGAAAGCGATCGTGTCCACGCCTTCACCGCAGTTCTCGGTCCAGTGCGCGGCGCCTGGGACACAATAGAAACCTTCGTCCCCCACAGACACCAGATGATTGTGATCGATGCTCTTGACGTACGTGGACATTTCATCGGCCCAGTCGATTAACGTCTGGATGGTGCAGTTATCGGAGCGCCCGTACGCACCAGCACTCAGGCAGCGCGGCTCATTGCCCAATTCCCAGGTCATGACCGCTGGGTCGTCCTTGTAGGCAATGCCGGTGTAGGTGTTGACCCGGCTAAGCAGGTGCGCGATCCAGTTCTTGTACCACTGCTTGATCACCTGATCTGTGTAGAAGCTATCATGGTACCAGGTCTGATCGTCGGGGGTGCTGATATCGCGCCAGCGCACATATTGGTCCATCCCGCCAAAGTCATTCCAGTTGTTGACGAAGGGGATGACCAGCTTGAGTCCCAATTGACCCGCCCTGTACACGACGTAATCGAGACGTTCCAGCCCATACGCGCCATCATTGTAGGCGGGCGCGCCCGCCGCGGAATCCCAATACTGGAGATAGATACCATCCGCCGGTCCGCGCAGCGACGTGGAAGGGTCATTCGGGTCGCCGATATCCAGCGAACCCCAGATGCGCATGACGCGGAAGTCGTTGTCCGCCGCGGCTTCCAGCACATCATCGACCATAAATTGTGACTTGTACATGAGATAGTAGTTGCTTGCCCCGGCAAAACGGAACTGTTTGCCGTGCAGCTTCAGGGTATTGCCTCTGCGCTGAACGAAGTCGCTGTTTTGGTGCGCGGAAACGCCAGAGGCAGAAGACAATTGACTCACCAGAATCAGCAAAGTGAGTGTGACGCTGAGGAAATGTTTCAGTCTTTTTAGCATGGCTTACGTTCTCCTTTCCAGATCTACGTCCGATGCCAACAATTTATTTCGTCTTATATCTGTTACCTCCTTTCCTGCCGGAGATAAGGTCGGATTTTAAGGATCAGTCTGGGTGTGCTTCGAAGAAAAGAAACTTTGTTTACAACTGTCTTTGCCCCACAAGGCAGAAGATTCAATGAACCTCAAGTTATATAGAGACTTTAAACAGGAAAATAAATACCTGATCTATTTTAGTCGTGTTAAGTAAACGAGGTCAATTCGCAGTCAAACCGTCGCATCTGCTGTTTACACATCGAAAAGTTGACACGACTCTTCTACAGCGGCTTACCCACAGGGTCGCTTCGCTTATAATCACTCCTCCAGCGGAGGACGATTGTCAATTTTAAGTAAAGTCATAGATCTTTATAAAGATCCCGAGTATTTCCGGAATCTTCAAAAAATAGCTTTTCCGATCATCCTGCAACAATTAACGTTCTCGCTCCTGAATCTACTGAGCAATGTTTTTGTAGGACAAAAAGGAGACGCGGCAGTTGCCGCAGTCGGTCTTGCCGGGCAGATCTGGTTTTTGCTGAACCTGGTTCACTTTGGGATCATCAGCGGTGCAGCCATGTTCACGGCTCAATTCTGGGGCAAGCGCGATATCCCCAATCTGCGCCGCGTGCTCGGTTTGTGCTTGATCCTGACAAGTTCCGCCAGCTTGATCTTTTTTACGCTCGCTCAGGTATTCCCTGCGCAGATCCTTGGTATTTACTCCAAAGATCTGGTTGTGATCGCTCTGGGAACGAGCTACATCCGCATCTTTTCATGGACGTTCCTTTTTTTTGGTGTCACATTCAGCTATGCATTGGTGATGCGGTCGACAGGAAGTGTCCTGACCCCCACCCTGGTCAGCATCTTCGCGCTTTTCATCAGTATCATTCTCTCGTATGCACTGATCTTTGGGAAATTGGGCTTGCCCGAGCTTGGCATTCAGGGCGCGGCCGTTGCAGCAGTCATCGCTCGGTTTATCGAAATGGTGACTTTGTTAGCCATCATTTATACGCGCGAGTCACCTGTAGCTGCATCGCTTCGGGAACTGACCAGCTTTAGCAGTGTATTCATAAGCAGAGTCATCAAGCCCATCCTGCCCGTGATGGGAAACGAGCTATTCTGGTCGCTCGGCATCACAACGTACAATGTCATTTACGGACAAATGGGCACACAGGCATACGCAGCGATCAACATCGTTTCCACCATCGAACAGGTTGCATTTGCCGTGTTTATGGGCATTTCCAATGCCACTGCTGTTCTCGTGGGGAACCGGATCGGCGCCGGACATGAAGAGGAAGCCCATCGCTACGCAGGACGTTCACTTGGATTGGGCGTCCTGGGCGGAATTTTCATGGGACTCGTTTTACACCTTGTAAAAGTTCCTGTCCTCACGCTCGGATGGCCGAAGGTATCTCCTGAAGTCATTCAAAATGCAAGCAACATCCTGATCGTCACATCAATGTTTTTATGGGTGCGGGTCAACAACATGACCACCGTTGTTGGAATCCTGCGCGCCGGCGGGGATACACGCTTTTCCTTTTTCCTGGACGGCATCATCATCTGGATCGTCGGTGTGCCGATGGCCTACCTGGGCGCGTTCGTGCTCGATCTCCCGGTATATTTTGTATACCTGTGTGCGATGTCTGAAGAAGCAACCAAATGGATCCTGGGCATCCGCCGCTATCTCTCGCGCAAGTGGATCAACAATCTGACCATGCACGTGGAAGGACTGGAGGTGGGCGGAACGCCGGTCGAGGAGCCCATCCCCTAGCTTTCTATCTTTTCGGCTTTTTTAGTCACATATACATCATAGATAGCTGACAGTTTTTTCGTGATCGGGCCGGGAATCCCCTGCCCGATCGTGACATCGTCAATCTGGATGACCGGAACGATACCGCGTGAACTGGAGGTGATGAATGCTTCCTGCGCAGCCGCGAGTTGATCCCGTTTCAGCGGCTGGTACTTCACCTCAAGCCTGTTGTTTTGCGCGATCTCAATGATGATTTGACGCGTGATCCCAAGCAGGACGCCATCCTGAGCGGTGTACAAAACCGCCTCGCGCTGAGCTGAGCGGAGCGCAGACGCCCCCGGCACCTGCGCCCGGGGCAGGTGAGCGCGCGCTTCGTCTACATTCGCCTTCGGCTCATTCTGCTCAGCGCGAGCATATTGCACATAAAAGAAATTGCTCGTCATTCCCTCCAGGATTTCGCCGTCCTTCACCAACAAGGCTTCGAAGACCCCTTCCTGGGCAATGTGCTTTCGCTCCTCAGTGCTTATGCCAATAAACGCGGTGGACTTCAAAAGTGGACTCTCACGATGCATTTCTGCAGTTTCCACGCGCACGCCCCTTTTGTACACATCGCGCGACAACAACTTGAGCGGCTCGATGGCAATGTAGATTTGTCCCTGCTTTGTCATGATCAGGCGGACGCGGCCCTCGTCGGGACGATAGTGCTCGAGCAACGCGAGCAGCTGCCGGCGCAGGGTTGAGACGCTCACCTCCGGCGTGGGAACCGGGTCATAAAGACGTCGCAAATGGTCAGCGAATCCCAGGACACGGGTGCATCGATCAAAGGTTCGGAACGTGCTGTAGTACCCCTCTGGCAGTTGACGCGTGATCGCGTCCAGCGAAGTCATGTCCGCAAAGGTCATTTCTGCGGTGGCTGTGATTGTAAGTTTCCATGTTCGTATCATAACTTTGATTATACGCGCAGCGACCCTGTGGGTACGCGAAGCAATCTTGTCTATAAGCCTTGACATATCCGGCTGGGCTGGTGTAAACTCGAACAGCTTTACTTAAAATAAGATAAGTAAGCAAATCTCAACGAAAGGAGCGCACTAAATGAATAAGTATCTCTTCGTCAAAATCTTCACCAGTCCTGATGCTGGTGTTTTGCTTTCTCGTAGTGCGCCTATAGACCATTGACAGGTCTCCCTTGTCTGTCTTTTCAGGCTGTGGCGCACTCGCCACAGCCTTTTTGTTTTTATTTATCCGGAGCATGCCATGACTACGTTTGAACCTGCAATTACATTTGACTTCCGCAAAGCCATCCATGAGAACCGCCTGAAAGGGCTTTGGAGAATGATGGTGGACTATCGTTTGCCGTATCTTGGCGCGACCGCGGCGCTGGCTGTCTCCGCGCTGGCGAAGACGTTTACCTATTTACTCCTGCGCTACTTCGCCGACGATGTGTTGACGCAGAACAAATACATCGGCAATGGCCTGATGCAAACGCTTCTCTGGATCGGGGTCGGGTTCGTGACTCTGGCAGCAGTCGAAGGTGGTTTCTCGTTCCTTTCCGGACGATTGGCGGCATACACCGCCGAAGGGATCACGCGCCGTCTGCGCGACTTCCTCTTCGACCACATCCAGCGGCTGAGCTTCTCCTACCACGCTACCACGCCGACCGGTGACCTGATCGAGCGCGTCACCTCCGACGTGGATGCACTGCGCCGTTTCTTCAACGAGCAGGGCATCGGCATGGGACGCATCGTCCTGCTGTTCGTCATCAACTTTGTCGCGATCCTGAACCTGAACGTCAAGCTGGGATTGATCTCCGTGATCGTGATCCCGTTCATGCTGCTGGTGTCCTTATGGTTCTTCAAGAAGGTGACCAAGCGCTACGAGGAATACCAGGCACAGGAAGCGATCCTCTCCACCACCCTGCAGGAGAACCTGACCGGCGTACGCGTGGTCAAGGCCTTCGGACGCCAGGAATACGAGAAAAGCAAGTTCGAAAAGGATAACTGGGGCAAGTACTTGAAAGGCAAGTTATTGCTCTTCATGCACTCGATGTTCTGGCCGCTCTCGGATATTGTCCTTGGCTTGCAAATGCTGTTCGGGTTTGTCTACGCCGCGCTTATGGCAATCAATGGAGAGATCACGGTCGGCATGTACATCGCCTACGTGGGACTCGTCGTCTGGCTCATCTGGCCGATCCGCAACCTGGGACGCATCATCGTCTCGGCATCTACGGGCATGGTGTCCTATGGGCGTCTCATGGAGATTGTCAAGCAGGCGCGTGAACCGCTCTTCGATGGCAAGTACCAGCCCGAGGGTCCGGTGAAAGGCGACGTTGTCTTCGAGAATGTCTCGTTCATCTATTCCGACGGAGAAAGCAGCGTGCTGAAGAATATCTCGTTCCATGTGAAGCCCGGTCAATCGATTGCCTTGCTTGGTTCCACAGGTTCAGGCAAGTCGTCGCTGGTCAACTTGCTCCCGCGCTTCCACGAATACACGAGTGGGCACATCCTGCTCGACGGTGTGGAACTGACCGACTACTCGCGTGCCTATTTGCGCAAACAGATCGGCATCGTGGAACAGGAACCGTTCCTGTTCAGCCGCTCGATCCGCGAGAACATCACCTACGGTGTCGGGCGCGATGTTCCACAGGAAGAAGTGGAACGGGCTGCCAAAGCCGCGGCAGTCCATGATGTGATCGTGGGCTTCCCCGACGGCTACAACACGCTCGTCGGTGAGAAGGGCGTGACGCTCTCCGGTGGACAGAAGCAGCGTGTGACCATCGCCCGGACCCTGCTCAAGAACCCGCGCATCCTGATCCTGGATGACTCGACCTCCTCGGTGGATACCGAGACCGAAGCCGAGATCCGCGATGCGCTGAACGAACTGATGGAGAACCGCACGACGTTCATCATTGCCCACCGCATCCAGTCCGTGATGATCGCCGATCTGATCCTGGTGCTGGACAAAGGCGAAGTCATTCAGATGGGAACGCACGAGGAACTCGTCTCGCAAATGGATGGTATGTATCGTCGAATTTATGACATCCAGACGCGGATCGATGAAGAACTCGAAATGGAAATTTCGAGGGTCAATTAGAAACGCTCAGCTGGTCGAGTAACCTGAGCGTTCGCAGGGTGTACCGAAACAACAATGATGCTTAGTTCCGGTACGTGGCGCAACCACTCTTGAGGCTCAGCGCCACTGCTCGACCATCGTTTTTATAACGGAGAACAAAATGTCCGAAGAACTTATTGAAATAGAGGAAGAAGAATACACAAGTCAATTGACTGCGCCCGTGTTCAAGCGCATTGTCAGTTTGCTCAAGCCGCACTGGAAGTGGGTCGTGGGCTTTATCATCACCATCATGCTGACGTCGGTGCTGGATGCCTACTTCACCTACCTCAACAAGCAGATCGTGGACGTCGGCATCACACTTAAGGACAAGCCTGCCCTGACACGCATCGTCATTATCTACGGCGTCTTTC
>DASTJG010000566.1:0-14599 GCA_035716785.1 Anaerolineales bacterium | reverse complement strand
CTGATGCGGCACAGGCAGAAAGCTTTGCAGACGTCCGCCGCTTGTATCGCTACATCTGGATGCTCTATGGTCTGTTGATGACGGTCTTCGGCGCACAGCAAATTTTGCGCTTCCTCTTTTACATTCCCGGTAATGTTTTGGGAGAATTGGGACGGGAAGTTGTAGTCAATGGTATTGCGCTACTTGTCGTTGGAACGCCGATCTGGGTCTATGCATGGCGCGTCATTCAGAACTCATTAGCTGACCCCGCGGAAATGGGCTCGGTTCTGCGCCTGGGTATTCTTTATTTGCTTGCTCTTGGCGGCGTCATCACTGTGATCACAACGCTGGCAATGGTGGTAAACACACTCATTTCGTGGCTGCTCGGCGCGGATTGGACGTTCCCATATTTCATCGAGCAGATCGGCGGGCCGATCTCCATCGGCGTGCCGCTGGGTTTGGTCTGGGCGTATTACGGATACTGGCTGAACCGTCATATTGAGGCAGTCGGCGATCGCGTCCGCCAGGCAGGGATGAAGCGACTCTATAATTACATCCTTGCGTTGATCGGATTGGTAGTTGCATTTATCGGTGTTGCCACACTGTTCTCCTTCATCATTGACATGGTCACAGGCTCAGACATTTTAGCAAGTGACTCCACACGTGGCACGCTTGCCAATTCCATTGCTTCTCTGATCGTTGGGCTCCCGCTCTGGCTAACCATGTGGCGACCGATGCAGGCAGAAGCTTTAGTCCAGGGAGAAATGGGTGATCATGCGCGTCGTTCGGTTCTTCGGAAAGCCTATCTTTACCTCGTCCTGTTCGGGTCAGTCATTGGTGGTATGGGAACTGCGGTCGGGCTGGTTTATCAACTCATTAAGGCTCTTTTGACGGGTGAGGCTGGAAGTAATTTTGTAAACGATATACTGAATTTCATACAAGTGCTCTTCCTGTTTGGCGTGGTGCTGGTATACCACTTGAACGTTTTGCGTAGGGATGGCGCCTCCACGGCAGATGCGCTGGCGGAAAAACAAAGTGGATATTCAGTGCTGGTTGTCGATTCAGGGGATGGCTTTACGGAATCGGTCAAGTCCGCTTTGGCGAAACTTGGATCAAAAGTTCAAGTCACTGTTGCTGGACCAGATGCTAAACCCGAAGGGACTTTCAGCGCGCTGCTCTTGAATGGGAGCCTCGCGGTGGACGCGCCGGAGTGGATCCGCTCGTTTAACGGGAGCAGGATCGTGGTCGAGAATGAAACGCAAGACCTCGTCTGGACAGACGACGCGGCGCAGGCGGCCCAATCCGTGCAGCAACTGGCAGAAGGTCAGGAAATCCGCAGGCAGAAAATGGGACGTTCCGCATGGACAATCGTGGTCTATGTCTTCGCGGCATTGTTCATGGTGCAGTTGTTGTTCATGCTGCTCATGCTGGGTATCTCGCTTGTTGTGGGTTTGTAATTTAATGATGTAAAATTGGAATGCACTTAGCACATTGCCGAGGAGATGCGATATGAAAGTAACTGTCCTTCAGGAAAATCTGGCTCGTGGTCTTGGGATCGTTTCGAAAGCGGTTTCACCGCGCAGTACATTGCCGGTGCTTGCCAACGTGTTGATCGCATCTGACGAAGGGCGTTTGCGGCTCTCGGCAACGAACCTGGAGATGGGTATCACCTGCTGGATCCCTGCCCGCATCGAAGAAGAAGGCTCCACCACGGTGCCCGCCCGCACGTTCTCCGATCTGGTGGGCACCCTGCCGAGCGATCAGGTCCTGCTGAAGCTTGATCCGGCGACCCAGACGTTGAATGTGCGCGGCGGCAGTTCGACGAACGATATCAAGTGTATCGACGCGCAGGAGTTCCCGCCCATGCCCGTGCCCGATTTCGAAGGCGCGGTGCAGATCAACGTCGGTGATTTCCGCGAGATGATCCACCAGGTGGCCTTCGCGGCCTCTTCGGATGAAGCCCGCCCGGTGTTGATGGGTGTGCTCGTGCAGGTGGATAAAGACAAGCTGACGATGGCCGCGGCAGACGGCTTCAGGCTCTCCGTTCGCAAGGCGGTTCTTTCCACGCCTTCGCCTGCTCCCGTTTCCGCGATCGTCCCCGCCCAGGCCTTGAAGGAACTTGCTCGCGTCGCGACCGACGGCGACGAGCCGATCTACATGGTCATGCCGAAGGGACGCGGTCAGGTGGTCTTCCGCGTCAAGGATGTGGAGGTCGCTTCACAATTGATCGATGGAACCTTTCCCGATTTTCAACAGATTATCCCGCGTTCGTACAAATCACGTACGCTTGTCTCCACTTCTTCTTTGTTGAAGGCCTGCAAGCAAGCCGAGATCTTCGCGCGCGAAGGTTCGAACGTGGCGCGCTTCAATATTAAAACTGCGCAAAGCGACATGCAGCCGAGCGAAGTGGAAATTACCGCCACCTCTGAAGAGACCGGTAAGAATGAGACGATCGTCGAAGCGACGGTTGATGGCAGCGGGTTGCTGATCGCGTTCAATGTCAAATTCCTGCGTGAAGCGTTGGAAGTGATCCGCACCCCGAATGTTGCACTGGAAACGTCCGCGCCGAACGCGCCGGGCGTGGTGCGGCCCGTCGGCGACGACCAGTTCCTGCATGTGATCATGCCGATGCATTTGGGATAATTAAAAAAGAAAGAAGAAAGATGAGCGCCGATTTTCTCGGCGCTTTTGATTTTATGGGTAGGGGCGACCCGTCAGTGCTGTTTTGTTTGAACCAGTTTCAGATGTGTGTCCAGCAGTTGGCGATGGATGTTCTGAGTGGGTCGCCTTACAGTATTACGCCATCGGCAACAACACTTTGAATGTTGACCCCATGCCTTTTCCCTCGGACTCCGCCCAGATCCTGCCGCCCTGGACTTCGATCAGGCCTTTTGCAATAGTAAGCCCAATCCCCAGCCCGCCATAATGACGCGTGTTCGGCGGCTCGATCTGATAGAACTCATCGAAGATCTTCTGCAGTTTATCAACAGGGATGCCGATGCCTCGATCGTGTACCCATGCCAGCACCTGGTCAACATCTTTTGTCACGCCGATGGTGATCTCGCTGCCTTCGGGCGAAAAACGAAGGGCATTGCCAACAATATTTCCAAACGCCAAAGCGGTCTTATCGATATCAACGTTAACCATATGCGCCTCTTCTGAGAACGCATACACTAACGTTTGCTTGCGCGTCAGGGCGATCTCCTGGAGCCCTTCACAGGCGTAGACGAGAACATCCTCCATGGCAACCTTTTGCGGTTTGAGAGACATCTCATCTGCCTTGAGCATGACCAGGTTGTTCATTTCATCCAGGATGGCGCGCATTTGTCTTGCAGCGGTCAGTACCTGGTTGGTATCCTCAGAGAGTGCGCCTTTTGCACTTTGGTTCAAAAAGGTTGCGTATCCAATGATGATACCGAGAGGTGTCCGGAGTTCATGGGAAGCGAGAGTGAGGAAGTTGCTCTTGAGCTGATCGGTTTCCTTCACTTTTTCGAGTGCTCGCTGCGTGGCGCGCAACAGGCGCGCGTTGTTGATCGCGATCGCAGCATGTGCAGCCGTGACGGACAAAAGGGTGGCATCCTGTTCATTGAAGACGCCGTTGCGCTTGTTGACGGCCTCCAAAACACCCACCATCCGATCTTTGATCGGCATGGGTACCCCAAGCAAACTCTTCACCTTAAATTTGACGTGATCTGAGACGAGGGAATAATGGCGCGGGTCCTCTTCCACGTTATTCAGGATCATGTGTCGGTTCGTGCGAAAGATCGTCCCTGCCAGGCTGCTGTCGATGGGAACGGGAATCTCCGCCAATTTTGCAGGATCGGAGCCTGTGGCCGCCGCAAAGTACAGGCGCGGATTCTTTTCATCGTACAGCAGGATGGAGGCGCCTTCGCAGTCCAGTAGCTCTGTCGCGGTGGCGGTGATGAGCTGTAGCAGAGCGTCGAGGTCCAGCGTCGAATTGAGCGTGACGCTTAACTCCACCAGTCGCTTAAGCTGTTGGGGCTGGCTTTCGAGATCACGAAGTTGGCCGGTTGTCATATGTACAGTTTACAGATTTTCAGGGGAGGATACAAGCCTACTTTTGTATCTCATAGACAATAAACCGGTTGTTTTTTAGAACCTGGTTCAAAGGCAGGTTGCAAGCGCCGATGTTCTCGGGAGTGATTTGCTGATTCTCTCCGACTTTTCTGCTCAAGACGAGATAGTCTCCCTTGTACATACGGTCGCATTCCGTGCTCATGATCGTCCGGTGTTCGGTCATGATGACCATGACGCGCGGCTTGAAGAAGATCACCACGCTGTCAGACGGAGTTTCTTCTTTTATATAGTTGTAGACTTCCTTGCTGTATGGATCGAACGGTCCGTTGATCAGCCTGTCGTTTTGCAAATTGGCATAAGCACTCCTGCCTGATGTGAACAGGAACATGCCGGCGATCAGGAGCCAGAAGCCATAAAATGCCATTTGCCCTGTTTGATAATATCTCTCAGGCAACTTGTTGATCGCAACCTTCATGCCCTGGAATGTGAAATAGACGAAGATGGGAAGGAGCGGGAAGATATAGCGTGGCAACTGTGCATAGGGGTATGTGACATGAACAATGATCCAGAAAGCAAAGAACAGGAGAAAGACTGTTTCCTGCTTCCGTCTTATCCAGGCGCCCAGCAGGAAGAAAATAAGAGAAAAATAATATAAGTAAGTCCAGAAGTTTGCTTCTCCAAAGAACCGACTAAATACATTGAAATATATGCCTGCAAGTTCTTTTGCTGTTTCCATCAGTCCGGTATACTGCGAGAAATAAGAGTCGCCTCCACTGGGAAATATTAGCAGGTTCAGAATCCACAAAATTATGAACACGGAACAAACGATAAATGAATTTCGGATAATTTCTATGGCTACGGCCCGATCTTTATGGTTCTTTAACAACTTGAAAAACTCTACGATCAAAAAACATCCCAGTAAAAGAACCCCGGTCATGCGCAAGAAGGCCATAAAAAATACTGAGGCTCCGATCAACGCGTAATGAAAAATGCCATGTTTGCCCTCCTGTGTCATCAGCATGAAGGACAGCATTGAAAAGAAGAGAAAGGGGATGTCGGAAAGGATCTGGTCAAGGAAGCGAAGCAGCAGGGGATTGAACGCGAAAAGAGAAACAAAGAGCAGACTCTCGGTTTGCGTGAAGCGGTCTTTTGCAAAGAGATACAGACAAACCAGGAAACCGGCGAAAAAAAATAATCCAGGCAGTTTTAGCGCGAGTGGATGGATTCCCTTGATCGCATAAACAGGAGTCAGAATTAATGGATAGCCCCACGGATAGGCGAGGGGGCCCAGGTGAGTGGTGGATTGATAGTTGGTAAATGCACTTTCCTCCATGAATTCATCGGTTGTGTCGTTCACGATGCTTTTGGCTTGCAGGATATACCAGGCAAAGTCATCTCCCCATTGATGCCCACGGGTTAAGGTGCAAGCACCGATGATGATGGAAGCAAGAATGATGGCAAAGAGCAGTCTGTTGTGCATGACATGATTTTACCTCTTTGTAAAATAGAACGTTTGTTCTAAAAAAACAAAATATCCGCCTGAGTTATGCCAGGCGGATATTTTGTGACACTATTCTTTCCAAGCCGACGGTTGCTGCCGTTATATATACGTCTCACTGCATCTGCGGCATGGATCTTGTACGGCGTACGCGATCGGTCAATGGACGTTTGGCAACCATCGTAATCTTGCCGCTTCCTTCCGGGGTGAAGACATTGATCGCTTCCCAGCCTTCCATGCCCCATTCATTCAATACAGCCTGAATGTGTTCATCTTTAGTCCCAAACATACTGCCAATCGTTTGAACGCGATATTCCCATTGCTTAATTTCTTCTGCCATTCTAAACTCCTATAATGCGAGCAATACGTGCAAGACAATGTCTGCGGAGAAGTGTGAGATCATTGCGGCTTCAAGGCCACGCTTCCAATACAGCCAGCCAAACACAATACCGAGCAGACCATTCAATACTACTGCGCGCGCAATAACAATTGGTGTCAGCGGCACAAGCAATGCTATTGTCGGAAGATGGCCCAAACCAAATAATACAGCCGCGAGAATGTTTGCGATCCAGACTACCGCAGCTGTTGGTTTGCCATCCATTGTTTTACTGATGAAACGCCCAAGCCACACAAAGAATGACATTACCAATAATCGTAATTGGATCTCTTCTGCGATACCGCCGTAGAACGAGGCAAGCAACCCTTTCCACGCCGCGGGTTGTGATGTTTGTAAATTAAGTGCTGATGCTGTATCACCAAGTTCTTTCAACATGGAAGGCAGGAAATAAAAAAACTCCAGGCCCAGGATGATCAATGTGCCAATCACACCAAGGATAATGCTTAATGGCAGGATGGCGCGAACTTTGTCGGCAATGGGTTCGCCGCGGGTAACGGAATCAAGAATCGGTGTCCCAAGACCGACGCGGCTGGCGAAGAACATGCCGCCAAAAATCATAATTGCCATGAGGATGGCATTTTGAATCATCTGAAGCGCAATCAGAGCTGACAGAGACATTGGTATGTTTGCCTCTGTCAATACAGATGATTGCAATTCCAGTGTATAAGGGAGCACCGCAAGGGTGGCAAGGATCGTTGCGATCCATAAGATAAGAAAGACTTTCCAGTTAATGAGTGTTTTCATGTCATCTCTGTTTCACGTGAAACATGGGAGCGTCATCCACTCCCATGTTTTGCGTCAAGCCTTCGTCTCTCGCTGATACAGTACATAGGAATAAACAAGGAGGAAGATTGTCGATCCAATGATTGGAATGAACATCAACCAGAAGGCAGTCTTCCCACCGAAGAATCCGCCGACGAAAGCCATCACGCCTGAGATCATGAACAACACGGCGCCAAGACGATGCGTCTCATTCCAGACGGTATCGCTGGAGAGTGTCCATGGCGTACGGATGCCGATGAAGAAATTGCGCTTGGCTTGCCGCATCATGAATCCGATGAAGAGGAAAAGCAATCCAATGGCGGGCAGCATGGCACCGCTCATCTTGAAATCGGTGTAACCGAGATTCCAGGCAAGTGTTAGTCCATGGATGTAAATCATGAATGCCACGATCAGCACGATGAACACATTGAACACATCGCGGAATTGCGCGATGTTGGCCTTGAGTGGGTCAATGGAGGGGATCACAAGGAAGAGTGCCAGCATGCCCAGCGTGATCAACGGCAGCATGAAAACGCCCCAGAACTTCGACATGTAGCCATCGACCTGGTCGTTGACGTTCCAGTGAGATGCCATTTGCTCCGGCAGGCGGTCCCAGAGCAGAAGTCCCACAATGGTGGCTGCCACAAGCATAACCAAAACGGTGATAGTTGTAGTACGAGTAGTCATTCTTTCTCTTTTCTTTTGTTACTGACGAAGACAGATCTGTCAAAACCAGCAACTTACTTGTCTTCTTTCGGCAGATTGTTTTGTGCAATCGAAACAATTCCACTCATTGCGCCAAGGTTCATGGTATCAACTGCCGAACTTGGGACGATAACCAGAGCGCCTTTTTCCTTCAATCCTTCGAATAACATGTTCATGGCACGCAGATGCAGGGCAGTCGGATTGTTCTGATAAGCCTGCGATGCCTCGGCAAATGACGCCGCGATCTGTCTTTCCGACTCGCCAAGGATCACGCGCGCCTGTCGCTCGCGTTCTGCCTGGGCCTGACGGGACATGGCATCTTCGAGGTCCTGCGGGATGACAATGTCGCGTATCTCGACCGAGTTTACGGTCACGCCCCAGGGTGTCGTGCGTTCGTCAATGATGTGCTGCAGCTCGTCATCGATGGCGGAGCGCCCGATGAGAATATCGGCCAGCATCATCCGGCCGATGATGTCACGCAGCGCGGTTTGAGCTGCCCAGGCAATGGCAGTCTGGTAATCCTTCACCTCAAGAGCAGCTTTCTCTGCATCCCAAACGACCCAAAACAGCACAGCATCCACGTCGACAGGAACTGTGTCCTTCGTGAGTGTCTTTTCCGCGGAGAATGGCGTGACCATGACGCGATGATCGATCCAGGATGGGATGGAATCGACGATCGGGATAATCCAAAACACACCCGGGCCGCGTAAGCCATGGAACTTGCCCAGGCGCAGGATCACAGCCTTTTCCCACTGGGATGCGACCTTGAGCGCATATAGGATATATGTGCCCACAATCATCAATCCAACAACGTACAGCCCAATCCATAGTTCAGCTATGCGTCCGTCCATAAGCAATGCGCCGAGAACTGCTGCAATGAGAAAGACGCCAAATATTGTCCCGGCAATGCCGGAGATGTGCTGGTCATCCTTTTTTTGTTTCTTTTGAATAACGTTCTTCACAAATTTTGATTCCATTTTGACGGTCTCCTTCGTTCACTTTTCAATTCGTTCGCTTTGACTTGTCTCAACGCTGGCTTTCCAAGCTTTGAGCTGGTTCTTGATCACTTCGTTGATCTCATCCTTTGAGAATTCCAGCCGCCTCGCTTCGCTGATATATCTTTGAGTCAATGCTTCCAATGATTCTCTGCGTAATCGTTCCGTGACTTTCGGCGGTGGGATCTCTGTGATGTACGTGCCGCGCCCTTGCTGAGTCGAGATGATGCGTGCCTCATCCAAAATTCGATAGGCTCTTGCTACTGTGTTGAAGTTGACACGCAAATCTTCCGCTAGTGCTCGTACGGTGGGCAATTGATCTCCTGGCTTTAGTACCCCACCTGCAACTTGTGCCTGCACTTGATTCACAATTTGTGTATAGATGGGCAGCCCGGAGCGAAAGTCAATTTGGAGCATGAGCTTCTTATTTGTCATATATTGTATCTTTGTATCATTGTAATAATTGTATCAATGTCATAATTGTATCCGCGTTGGAAATTTTGTCAAGGCCCCTTTGCAAGCGCGCAATGCCCTCTCACAGTCAAAAGTGAGTCCATGAATTTACGCGAAGAAGTCGCGCCCATTCGCTTGATCCAGGACAGGCTTCGCGAAGACCTGAGAGACGCGGTCGGACTTTCAGTATAACAATTATTTGTGTGCTGAATTCAAACGCTTGATGGCCTTTCCCAACCGTTTTATGCCTTCGTTGATTTGATCTGGTGCCTGGGCAACAAAATTGAGACGTAACCAGCTGTTGCCGCCCATCCCTTCTGGGAAGAATATATTTCCGGGAGCGAAGTCCACTCCCTCCTCCCAGGCTAGTGGAAGTAGTTCTGCCGAAGCCTGGTTTTTGGGTAGCTGCAGCCAGATGAACAGTCCGCCTTGGGGCGGATCGAATCGAACTCCAGCTGGCAAGTAGCGCTGGATCGCTGACATCATTGCATCACGCCGCCTACGGAAGATCTGGCAGGAGCGGCGCAAATGGGCCTGATATCGCCCGACAGTAACATACGCTTCCAGGGCGCGCTGAACCAATGTCGAGGTTGCCAGATCGTTGACTCGCTTGAAATTGACCAAATAATCATAGACCGGTCCTTCCGCTACCAGAAAACCCACGCGCAGACCGGGCATCAACATTTTCGAAAACGTGCTGACATAGATGACACGTCCACCTGGGTCGAGCGCTTTGAGGGCCGGTTGTGTGCGCCCATCATAGCGCAAGTCCCCTACAAAATCATCTTCGAGAATAGGAACGTTATAGCGGTCTGCCAGAACCAGTAACTGACGTCGGCGCGGACCGTTCAGGCATGTGCCGGTTGGATTATGGAAATTGGGGATGGTGTAAATGAGTTTAGGATGGTGCTGCTGGAGCACTTTCTCCAGTTCTTCGACTTGCATGCCCTGCCCGTCAACAGGGATGCCCACCACCTTGAAATTGAGCGCGCGAAATAGATCCAGAGCTCCCGCGTGTGTTGGATTTTCCACCAGGATGATGTCCCCTGGTTTAAGCAGGAGTTGTGATACCAGGGATAAGGCCTGTTGTGAACCGGAGGTGATCAGAATATTTTCCGGCCGGGTTTGCAATCCCTGGCTGGCTAAAATGTGAGTGATGCTTTCGCGCAGCGGTACGTATCCATTGCGTTCTCCATAGCCCAGCGCGGCGATCCCATCGCGGCGCATCACAGTTTGAAGCACCTTGCGAAAGTCTTCTGCGGGGAATAAATTGGCATCTGCAATGCCGCTGGCAAAGCTGATTGGAGGAGGCTGCTGTGTTGCCTTGAGCCTCGTGTTTGACAATTGGTTCCTGGTAGTCTTGTCTTGGATGCTTTGCTGCCAGAGTGGCCAGGAGGCGCCGTTGCTATCCCTGGGAAGCGGGATGAGGGGATCAGGGTGCAGAACATAGGTACCACTGCCCAGCTTGGAAAAGACAAGCCCCTCAGCCTCCAATTCGGCGTAAGCATTTTCCACTGTGATGCGGTTCACGCCCAGATCCTGCGCAAGCTGACGACTGGCCGGCAGACGAGTATCGGCGGCCAAACTGCCAGAAAGAATTCCCTGCCGCAGATATGTTTTGATTTGCTGGTAAAGAGGAATTGCACTTTGACGATCGAGCGGAATGCGCATTTCGAGACCTCCAGGGATATTGGTATGATAAATATATCCCTCTTTCGCCTATATAAATAGAGCCAATTCTCCTTTAATTCCGTCCATCCATTGAATTGGACTATTCCCAATTGGTAAACATTGGCTCTTAACACATACCACCTTTCTCCTAGAATTAGATCTGAAAAGGAAACGCATGGACCATATCTTGAAGTGTCACGAGATCTTCAAAACAGATTTTGTTCGCGGAGAAAACTGCCACCTGTATGATGTGCACGGGAAGAAGTATGTCGATTTCGAATCAGGGATCTGGTGCACTGCGCTGGGGCATAATCACCCCCGGGTCAATCAGGTGATCGAGACGCAACTGAAAAATGTAGCTCACCTCGGCACGCGCTATCCCAATGCTCTTGCGGAAGAGTCCGCGTTGTCTGTCCTTGAGGCGGTTGGGATGGAGGATGGGAAGTGCACTTTCCTGAGTTCAGGCAGCGAGGCAGTTGAGTTTGGTGTGCAGGTGACCCGGAGGATAACGGGAAAACCATTGTTGCTTACTTTCCACAATTCCTATCTTGGGGGGTATGGTTCAGCGGCAAAGAGGAATCCAGATGAATGGTATTTATTCGATTGGAGCACTTGTGATCGTTTGGATGAAATCCCTTTCGAGAAGATTGGTGGATTTGTCTTCGAGCCGGGTGGGAGCGGGGTCGGATTCGTCAAGTTTCCTCCAAAGGGACTCGTGCAGGAGAACGTTCGACGTGTCAGGCAAGTGGGTGGGCTGATTGCTGTCAACGAAATTACAACCGGGATGGGACGCACAGGGAAATGGTTTGGGTTCCAGCACTACGATATTCAACCGGACATCGTGTCGCTGGGAAAGGGCCTGGGAAACGGATATCCGGTCAGCGCGGTGGCGATGCGGCGAGACGTTGCTGAAAGCTTGGAGAGCAGCGGATTCCATTACGCTCAGTCGCATCAGAACGACCCGATGGGGTGTTCCATAGCCAAAGAAGTGATCGCCATCTTTCGCGAGGAGAACTGGGTGGAGAGAGGGAATGCAAAGGGCGAATGGTTTCTGGATGGATTGAAACAACTTGAGAAGAAATACGCTGTGGTGAAAGAAGCGCGTGGTCGCGGCATGGAACTTGCCCTGGAATTCCAGCCGCGTTTCTCAGCCACGTCTGCCTATCACGCACTGCTCGAGAAAGGATTTTTGGTTGGTTACTATCCCGCGGGGAATATCCTGCGCTTCGACCCTGCGCTGACTATCGAGAAGGAAGATATTACATGTCTGTTGGAAAGTTTGGACATTATGTTGGAAAGTGTGAACTAGCACTATAGCCCGCTGCGCAGCCGATTTATTAAAGCTGCGTGGTAAAATTTTTACCCAATTACAATCAGGAGAAATCATATGGAACAACAGCAAACTGGTACTTTCGCAGTCAAAAAGGGACTGGCGCAAATGCTTAAAGGTGGCGTCATCATGGATGTGGTCACACCGGAACATGCCAGGATCGCCGAGGACGCGGGCGCCTGCGCCGTGATGGCGCTCGAACGCGTCCCCGCGGACATTCGCGCGAACGGTGGCGTGGCACGCATGTCTGATCCGGGCCTCATCATGAAGATCATGGACTCGGTCACGATCCCGGTCATGGCGAAATGCCGCATCGGGCATTTCGTCGAAGCGCAGATCCTCGAAGCGATCGGCGTGGATTACATCGATGAATCCGAAGTTTTGACACCTGCCGATGAAGCAAACCATATTTTGAAGCACAACTTCAAGGTTCCCTTTGTCTGCGGCTGCCGCAATCTCGGTGAGGCACTGCGACGCGTTGGCGAAGGCGCCGCGATGATCCGCACCAAAGGCGAAGCCGGAACGGGCGATGTGGTCGAAGCGGTTCGGCACGCGCGCACAGTGCTTGGCGATATTCGTCGACTGACCACGATGGCAGACGAGGAGCTGATGAGCTATTCCAAGGAGATCGGCGCGCCGTATGAACTCGTCAAAGAGACGAAGGAACTCGGACGCATGCCGGTTGTCAATTTTGCGGCGGGCGGCGTGGCAACACCTGCCGACGCGGCGTTGATGATGCAGCTCGGCGTCGATGGCGTGTTTGTCGGTTCCGGGATCTTCAAGAGCGGTGACCCAGCCCGGCGCGCGGCAGCGATCGTCAAGGCTGTGACACATTACCAGGACGCAGGCATCCTCGCGGAGGTAAGCAAGGACCTTGGTGAGCCGATGGTCGGACGCAACATTTCACAGATGCCCGAAGCCGAGAAGATCGCAGGACGGGGTTGGTGAGAACGTAGACAAGTAAACAGGTAGACATGTAAGTAAGCCTGGTATATCCACGTTTACGTGTGTACTTGTCTACGTGTATATCTGAACATTATGAAAATTGGTGTACTTGCCCTCCAGGGCGACTTTGCTGAACATATCACGATGCTGAAACGCCTCGGCGTGGAAACGGCTGAGGTGCGATTGCCTGAACATCTCAAGGGTTTGGACGGTTTGATCATCCCGGGCGGGGAATCGACCACGATCGGCAAGCTGGCGGTCGCTTATAACTTGATGGAACCCTTGAAAGAGTTTGGCCAGCGTCATGCGATCTGGGGGACCTGCGCGGGCGCGATCTTCCTTTCAAAAGACATCAGCCGCGACCAGCCTTTGCTCGGGCTAATGGATATTAAAGTGGAACGCAATGCCTTCGGCCGCCAGGTCGATTCTTTCGAGGCGGACCTCAATGTCCCGGAAGTCAAGGAAGCGACAGGCACACAGGATGATTATCACGCGGTCTTTATTCGTGCGCCGATCATCGAGTCAGTGCGCGGGGATGCGAAGGTGCTCGCTTCCGTTCCCGACGGGAGAATTGTCGCCGCGCAACAGGGACACTTCCTTGCCACGTCATTTCACCCCGAATTGACAAACGATACACGTTTTCACGAGTATTTCTTATCCCTGGCTGATTAATTCACTGTCATTGCGAGAAGTAGGAATTTCATTAGACTTTGTAGATTGAAATGCCTTTTTGTCTCGCAATGACATATAATTTAAACATGTCCATTCGCCCCCTGGCGCTTTTCGATCTGCCATATTTGTACAGTTTTCGTGACCAGGCAATTGGCCTGGATACGGCGCGCACATTGACGCGCGGTAATCCGTTGGGCGCGGTGGGACTGTTTTCGTACGTTAACCCGGCCCGGCATATCTATTCTGCGATTGTGAATGGTGAGGAAGAATCGGTTTTGGGAGGCATCATTCATTCACATGATGAGACGTTCGCGAAATTGCTTTTTGTTGCTCCCTCGTCACAGCTTGACCATCCCGATTTGCCTGCATTGATCGAGAACTTGTCCGCGCAGGCGGGAGCATGGGGCGCTTTTCACGTTTTAGCGGAAGTGGACGAAACCAGCGATGCTTTCGTTGCCTTGCGCAAAGCAGGTTTCTCCGTCTATGCGTGGCAGAGGATGTGGGATGTCTCTGAGATCGCGGAGACCGGCCGAACGTCTGCCTGGACGCGCGTCAAGTCAGTGGATGTTCCCTCGGTACAGAATCTCTATTACCAAATTGTCCCGCCGTTGTTGCAGCCGGTGGAGCCCCAGCCGAAGAATGGACTGTCCTGGTTGTGCAATGAAGGCGTCAAATGTTATGTCAGCGCGATGCAGGGTGTATACGGAATTGTCCTGTCGCCGTTGATCCACCCGGAAGCAACGGACGTGAGCACCAAGCTGGCCTCGTTGATCAGCAATTTGCCGGAGCGGCGCAACCGGCCGGTGTACCTGTGTGTGCGGTCATACCAGGCCTGGCTGGAACCCGTCCTTGCTGACCTGGGCGCGCGCGGCGCGGACCGTCAGGCCGTGATGGTCAAACACCTGGCACGCATGGTGAAGGAGGGGCAAACGGCGGCCACCGTGCCGACCGGTGTGAGCGTTCAGCCCTCGCGGGTCAGCAGGGCGGAGAGTAAAAAGTAAATTATCCAGCGTTGAGGTCGGATCATGGAAGCCAGCGAAAAGATATTCCGACATTCCTTTGGCAAAGTAGCCCTGATGTTTTTAGGTGTCCTGTTCTTAGGGTTTCTTGTTTTTTCATTTGGCCAAACAGATTACTTTTTGATCGGTCTTACG
>DASTJG010000565.1:0-3190 GCA_035716785.1 Anaerolineales bacterium | reverse complement strand
CAGTGACTGTCACCGTGGCATTGGATTTTTGGGGGTTGGGATTTCCACCCAACCCCCAATACTTTCCAAAAATCCAGCTAGCCTACTTTCCGAAGATCTGCACGGCTCCGGCTTCAATCTCCTCGGCAACCTGCTCAGGTGTTGAGGTACCGGCATACAGCTTGGCAATAGCATCATTGAGGATGCCGCCCATTGCGGAGGGCATATACTGGTCATAGTACAGCTGGAAGTATTTCGCCGCGGCGAGACTCTTCTGGACATCGACCATGGCGGGATTGGCCGTGGTATCAGGTGCGGTCAGGCCGACTTCTCCACCTTTGACGACCGGGATTCCGCCACCGCTGGCGGCCACGCGTGCCTGCTGCTCAGGCGCAGTCAGGTACTTGACGAAGTCAATGGCTTCCGGCGGGGCATTCTTGCCGATGGCAAAGCCATTGCCGCCACCCATGACATCCGTTACATCACCCGCGCCCCCCTCGACCGCCGGGAAGTTGAACATGCTTAGATTGGCAACACCCTTCTTATCAGCGGCCTGGCCAGCCTGGGAGCCGGGAGCCCACTGCCCGGAGAGCTCCATGGCAGCCTTACCGTTGCCGAAAGTGCCCTGCATAACATCATGCGAGGCGCCCAGGAAACCATCCTGGAAGGGCTGCAGATCGATCAAATCCTTGAGGTTTTTCCCGGCTTCGACAAAGCAGGGATCCGCAAAGGAGCCGCCGGTGCGGTTTGCAGCGGCCAGGAATTTATCCTCTCCGCAGATACGGGTGGCGAGATAGGCCCAGATATGCATACCGGTCCAGGTGTCTTTTTGACCCAACGCTATGGGAGTAATGCCGGCATCCTTGAGAGTCTTGACGTCAGCCAGCAGCTCGGTCCAGGTGGTGGGCGGGGTCGTAATACCGGCCTGGGCGAAGAGGTCTTTGTTGTACCACCAGGCGACCTCACCCATATCCCACGGCACACCGTAATTCTTGCCGTCCAGGGCATAGACAGCCAACGCACCAGGTGCAAAGGTGTTACGCCAGGCGCCGCCATCTGCATCAAGCGCGGGGGTGATATCCTGCAGCATACCCGCCGCGATCTGATCGTTCATCACGCCGCCACCCCAGCTCTGGAAGATATCCGGGGGAGTGCCACCCTGCATGACGGTGGTCAGCTTGGTCTTGAAGGCCTCGTTTTCCAGGATGGTGATATTAATGGTGACATTCGGGTGGGCAGCCATATATTCATTGGCCATATCCTGCCAGAGGGTCTTGCCCGGGTCGATGGTGGTAATATGCCACCATTCGACGGTGACCGGCTCGGCTGGTGCTTCCGTAGCAGCCGGTTCAGCTGGCGCTTCCGTGGCAGCAGATGGTTCGGTCGCAGCGGGCGGCTGGGTTGCTGCCGGCGCTGGAGTGGACGGAGTAGCACAAGCAGCCAGCGCGAAAGATGCAATCAGCAAGATGCTGAACAGTGTATAGATCTTGCGGGACATTTTCTTCTCCTTATTGAGTTTTCCGTAGGTTATACTAGCCATGTGCGGAGGATTTCTCCACACAACTCCGCAGGTCTTCCTTCCATCTGTTCAGGGTCGAAGAGAAGGCCTGCATTTTATTCTGCAAGTTGACGTTCGCTTCACCTCCTTTCCATCAGGATTTTCAATACAATCGCTCTACCGATTTACAGCTTCCGCTTAGGCTTGGAACGGGCTTCCTGGCAGGAATTCCTAATCACAAGACTGGTTTTCATTTTGAAGGTTTGGGTCTCCAGAGTTTCACCGTTGATCAGCTTGATGAGCATCTGGGTTGCGACAAAACCCATCTCGGAAATGAACTGGTCCACTGTCGTCAATCCCATATATCTGGATTCTGAAATATTGTCGAAACCCACAACCGACAGATCAGAGGGAATTTTTATTCCCATTTCCTGAGCGACCTGGTATACGCCAATCGCGGTCTGGTCATTGGACGCAAAAATAGCGGTGGGAGGCTTTTCCAGGGAGAGCATTTCCCGTGCACATTTGACAGCTGTCTCAGTTGTGTAATCTCCTGAAACGATCAGTTGTTCATCAATGGGAATTCCAGATTTTTCCAGCGCGTCACAATACCCTATTAATCGTCGATTTGAGCTTTCCAATTCCGAGCGCCCACTGATATGACCGATGCGCCGGTGTCCCAATCCGATCAGATAATCCATTGCATCCAGCGCCCCCTGGTAATTGGTAGCATGCACGGACGGATAATTGGGGTTGCTTGCCAGGGGGTCAATGGAAATGATCGGGGCATCGATATTGAATTCCCCTGCAACCGGGGCAACAAGGATCACCCCGTCTGAGATCGAGTTCGTCAGCAGGGAAACATACTTTTGTTCGTGAAAGGCTCTGCCGCTCTTGCGAACATCTCCTGTTGTATAAACCAATAGATCAAATTCTGATTCTGCAATCGCCCTGTTCACCCCCTTCATCACTTCGATGGCAAACGGATACGCAATATCCGGCATGATCAACCCGACCAGATTTTTCTTCTGGCTGCGCATGCTGCGAGCGGCCAGGTTGGTTGTATACCCCAGTTCCTCGATCACAGATTGGATGCGTTCCTGTGTCTCTATGGCTACATCCACTTTGCCATTCAATACACGGGAGACCGTGGAGACAGAAACACCAGCGGTTCTCGCAACATCCTGGATTGTTACCGTTTGTCGGGTCTTCCGCATATCAAATCCTTCAATTGGTGTTAGAATAGCGGTATCGTTACCGGTAACGATACCGCTATTATTGCATAAGGCAAAAGAAAAGTCAACACTTTTTAAGGATGAAAAGCAAGATCAGGAAGGAAATCATGGCAGATGACCGTACGGCTCTGCGAATGGGCCGGACTCATTGCAGCCGGATCGTGGCCGTTTTGATATTGACACTTATCTCCGCCTGCGTGCCCGTTACCGCCGTTCCCGGCAGCACAAGTATTCCAAACCCTCCATCCACCAGGGAAACCATGGACATTTTCAAAAAGCCATTAATCACCAATATATATACAGCCGATCCGTCGGCGCACGTGTTTGAAGGCAGGATGTACATTTATCCATCCCATGATTTGGATCATGACAACCCACAGTCGAACAACAATGAAGGCGATCAGTTCGACATGGAGGATTACCATGTATTTTCGATGGATAATATGCAAATGTTCCCAGTGGATCACGGCGAAGTATT
>DASTJG010000564.1:0-2985 GCA_035716785.1 Anaerolineales bacterium | reverse complement strand
CAAACATTGAAATCCGACAATCCCCCAAGCTCTCGAATCGGTACACTTTTTCCGCTCTCGAGAGTCACCAGTGTATCGCCGGCTAAACAGCCTGACTCCCTCAGGTCGGAGAGGACGGGCCGCTTATCCGAGCGTTGCTCGACGGCGCGCGAAAGCTGGGCAGCGGTCAAAACCGGGACATTGAGCTCACGTGCCAGGATCTTCAGGTTGCGCGAGATGTAGGACACTTCCTGGACGCGGTTGTCGTTGCGGGTATCACCGCCCATCAGCTGGAGGTAATCGATGATGATCAGGTCGAGGCCGAACTCCATGTGCAGGCGGCGGCACTTGGTCCGCAGCTGGAGCGGGGTGATGGCAGGGGTGTCGTCGAGATAGATGTGCGTGTCGCCAAAGACCTCGATCGCATGCGTGAAGAGCGGCCACTCCTGGTCCTGCAGCTTGCCGGTGCGCAGGCGCTGGGAGTCGATGCCGGTTTCCTGGGCGATCAGCCTTTGGACCACCTGCTCGTTGGACATTTCCAGCGAAAAGATGGCAACATGTTTTTTGTGTATCAGGCTTGCGTTCTTCGCAATGGACAACAGGAAGCCGGTCTTGCCCTGTCCCGGGCGTCCGGCGATGATCAGAAGGTCGGAGGGCTGCAGGCCGGTCAGCATCTTGTCAAGATCGACGAAGCCGGTTGGCACACCGTGGATGTCATCCGGACGCTTGGCGAGTTCGTCGATGCGGTCGTAGTAATTGCTCAACACAGACGAGATCGGCTGCAGGTCATGCTTGAGCCGCCGCTCGCTCACATTGAAGACGGCCTTCTCCGCCTCATTCATCACATCGTCCACGCTGCTGCGCTCGTTGTAAGCGATCGAAGCGATCTGGTTGGCGGCGTTGATCATCTTGCGGCGGACGGAGTATCCCTCCACGATCCGGCCGTAGGACTCGGCGTTGAGCGAGGACGGCACCTGGTTCACCAGGGACGTCAGATACGCCGGCCCGCCAATCTCCGCCAACTGGCCGCGCCGTTCCAGCTCGTCGGTGACGGTCAACAAATCGATCGGGATGCGCTGCTCGTGCAGACTGGTAAAACAATCCCAGATCCACTTGTGGCGGTGGATGTAGAAATCGTCCGCGTTGAGAAATTGTGCGATGTCGTAATAGACTTCAGGGTTAATGAAAACCGCCCCTACGACGGCTTCTTCGGCTTCACGGCTGTGCGGGACTGCCGTTGACGTGGTGGGGGCGGGGGATGTATCGTTCCCGTAGGGAAATTCGTTCGGCAGGGGTTCTGTCATTTATTCCTTGGCTTCTTGGGTTTGTCCGGCGAGTCATCCTCGTCTGTATTGCCATCATCCTCAGGCTTGTCGAAATCGAGCTTCTCCAGGAAATCCTCGAAGACGGAGAGCCGCTCGCTGCTCTCCTCCGAAAGGGGAGCCGGCTCGCTCTTCTCCTCAGGCTCGGCGGTCTCACCCTCCGGCATATCCTGCTCAGGGATGATGCCTGCCTCCTCCATCACGCTCGGGTGGACAAGGATCGGCACATGGGCACGCACCGACAGGGCGATGGCATCCGACGGCCGCGAATCGACATGGATCTCGCGTCCGTTCAGCTCGGCGATGATGCTGCCGTAGAAGATCTCGTTCTGCAGCTTGACGATCTCGATGCGGGTAATGCGGGCATTGAAAGCGCCGAAGACATTCTTCAACAGGTCGTGTGTCAGCGGGCGGACCATTTCCACTTCCTGCAAAGCAACAGTGATCGCCTCGGCTTCATAGGGCCCCACCCAGATGGGGAGATACCGCTCCGAATCCATCTGCTTAAGGACCACCAGCCGCTGCGGGGTCATCAAATGGACGCGGACACTGTCAATCTGAACTTCAATCATCTCAGGCATGGGAACTCCACCGGTTTATTTTATATTCCATCGTACCGCAAAATTCAATTCATCCGACAAAAAGCGATACACTCGGCTAATTCGTCAAATTCGAATTAAGCTTCCGAATTGTATTTTAGCATAATCAAACGCTAATGTCATTGTGTTGCAGAATTATTCAAACACGACTATAATACTGCCCTGCCAGCCAAATCGGGGCGTGGCGCAGCCCGGCTAGCGCGCTTGCATGGGGTGCAAGAGGTCGGAGGTTCAAATCCTCTCGCCCCGACTGGAAGACCCTCGAAAGAGGGTCTATTGCTTTAACCCAGGCGGATGTTTCATCCCGAGTTTATGTACGCGTCTTTTGTAAGCAACAGGCCATCATGAATTGCTCGAGAACTGTAAGTAAATTCAGAGTTTATTTGGGTATACTCAAGGTGGAGATGCTGAAATGAATACAAAAGCGGATATGCCTGGCGAAATCACGCACGCACAACGGGAAAGAGTGTACGTTGAAGGCGAACGAGCCTTCGAGGAAGGCATATGGCGCATTAATAATCCGTATGCAACTACCAGCCCAACACTCGAACAGGTCTGGCAGAATGGTTGGGATCACGGCCGACGCGTCAAGAAAAGAGAAAGCTTGCCGTTGGACAAGAGAAGCCAGCCGGGTGGCAGGCCCTAAAAGTATGGTGTCCCTTATCAAATACCAAGGACGGGTCAAAATGAATGATAAAAGTATTACTCTCGAAAAAAGAAAAAGTGTGTATGCGGAGGGGAAACGGGCCTTCGATGAACACAAGCAGCGGGCGCACAACCCGTACGCGGCGAACAGCTTAAAGCTTGCCGTGAGCTGGTGGCATGGATGGGACACAGCGGAGGAGGAATGCATGGGCCAGACTGCCACTCTTGACAGTCTGACGAGGACCGTGGAGTAGGGATGTCTGAATCGATTAACCCCATGAAAAAACAGACTGTTTATGCTGAAGGCAAGACAGCCTTTGTGGATGGCAAGCGTCGTGTCTTCAATCCATATCGATGGCACAATAAGGAACTCGCCTCCATTTGGATGGATGGCTGGGATCATGCCAAGAAGGCCAAGGAAGCCAATGACCGTGCACTCA
>DASTJG010000563.1:0-24405 GCA_035716785.1 Anaerolineales bacterium | reverse complement strand
CATTGGGATTGTTTTGTAAGCCAAAAAGAACTTCAAGCTTGGCTAATCATGCGGCACTTCGTTAGCAAAGTTGTCTGACAACTTGTATTATATCTCACAATCGATTCACTCACAATAATTTTGGGCCTTTAAAAGGTTTTCGGGAAAAGATTGCACCATATCCAGCACGAGGTGCTCCCCTTCCCATGGAAGATAATACTGCTTCACTCGCTCCACCTCGGACCATTCCAATTCATGCCAGCCCGGGATATTGCGTTTACGATCCTGCAAGCGCGCACGATGAATAGATTCATCTGAGCAAATACACTCGATCACGCGCCAGTCCGCATCATATTGCTTGGACAATTGTTGCCATGTGCTTCGAATCGTTTCTGAGCCCGCAACACTATCGAGGATAGCGGATTGTCCCAGCCTGAGCTGCCGTTCGGCTAATACCGTCAGCAACTCATACCCGACAGACCTGGGTGGTTTGCTTTCTACGACCGGATTCAATCCACTCCGCAACAACGTTGCTTCCAGCCAATCCTTTGCGAACACAGGGATGCCAAAGTCTTTCGCCAGTGCTTCTGCCAGTGTGCTCTTTCCTGTCCCTGGCAAACCGGAGAGGATGATCAGTTTCATTTTGTCTCCACCTGTTTCACTCGTATTTTACTGAATAGGTATACTGTACTATTTTTATTCAAAGCGTTTTATCGTATGACTATATTATTATTTCGGTATTTATAAGGAGAAACTATGAACAACAAAGCAACAGGTACATTATCAGGCTGTGTTGTCTGGATCATTGCATTTGGCCTATTGAGCGCCTGTATTCTTCCCATAGCAATGGTTACTGGCAGTATCACTTCCTTCAGCAGTTTTGCCATGCAGACGCTTGAACCCATCATTTGTCCCGAGGGGACCACCGCAGAATCGTATTCATATGCCACCACAACCACCGACGAATATGGCAATTCTCAGCCAAGCACTGCATATGAATTGCACTGTGTTGACGCAAACGGTGTTGTTGTAAAGGAAGATCCTGTTCTATACGCATTCATATGGATTGGAATCATTGCACTGATTGGTCTAGTCATGGCCGCGTTGCTTGCATTTGCATTCGCGGCACCAACAGGTGTCTTGATTACACGACTATTGAATCGCAGGCAAAAACCTCACAATCCTGCAAATATCGAGCCTCAGTAAATCTTTTATAACGAACTTGTAAAGTTATTTTAATGTAAGCTTTTTGGGTTCATTGTATGATGGGTACAACTTAGAGAAAGGAGGTCCCATAGAGACACCCCCAAAAACTCAAACAGAAGGTAGGACTGGGGTGCCCTAAACTGGTCAAGGCTCCGCTTTACGCAGAGCGTCCAGACGTTCTCCGAACGAAAAAGGATGCAATCCCCGCTCCTTACCGGACAAATAAAAATTTGACGGATGGGTGACACCCATCCGTCCTTTTTATTCCTGCAACCAACGAAGCGCTTTATTCATCCGATCCAGTCCCTGTTTGAGAATCTTCCGTGATGTACCAAAATTGAGACGCACATGTCCCACCCCGTTCGCTCCAAAAATTTTCCCATCACTGAGCGCCACTTTTGCTTTTTCGAGGAAAAAATGATAGGGAGAATTTTCGAATTGGAATTGTGTGAAATCCAGCCAGGCAAGGTAGGTTGCCTTCGGCACTGTTACACGCACCCCTGGCATATTTTTTGTCACATAATCCACCAGAAAATCGCGATTTTCGGTGAGATAAACGCGCAATTCCCTTAGCCATTCGTCACATTGACCGGAGAAGGCGACCCGGGCAGCACGCAGCCCCAGGCTGGCGACATGCAAACGCAAATGCTGCACAACTTTTACATATTGGTCGCGAAGCTTTTTATTTGGGATGATCGCAAAGCCGCAAAACAGACCCGGCACGTTAAATGTTTTTGAGGGAGCGATCAAAGTAACGCTGTTTTGAGCGATCTCGGAAGACAGCTTTGCCAGGGGCGTAAACTTTGTACCATCGAGCAACAACTCAGAATGGATCTCGTCGGAGATGATCAATACTTTGTTCTCGATGCAGATTTCCGCCATACGCAATAAATCTTTACGCGAAAAAACGATCCCCAATGGATTGTGTGGACTGCACAACATGAACATGCCTGTTTTCTTCACGCGCTTTTTGAAAAGATCCCAGTCAATTTCATAATGCAGGGTGTTGCCACGCACATGTTCGATGAACGGCGCGTCGATCTGCGGGATCGACACGTTGTTTTTCACTTCATGGAACTCATTGTAGACAGGCGACTGGACCAAATATCCTTTTTTCTCCGAACCGAAGGCGCGCGCAGCGACGTTGAATCCGCTCACGATGCCGGTCACCGGCACGACGGACTCAGGCTTGACCTTCCAACCATACAAATGATCCATGCGCGCCGCGACCGTTTCCAACAAGGTATTCGATGCCAGTTCATAACCCAACACGCCATGACTGACGGCTTTGCAAAGCTCATCCAAAATGGGTCTGGGAGCAGGAAAATCCATGTCTGCCACCCACATGGGCAGCACATCAGCCGGGTGGAACGTCCACTTATTGAAAACACCCGGGATGCGACGATTCGGAATGCGGTCGAAGTTGTAAGCCACAATGAACTCCTCTGTCTTTTTTATTTTCTATAGGCAATGATCATACCATCCCGCGCTGCGAAAAGTGACACGATCCAATCGAGGTCGGTCGTGACGTCGCGCGTGAAGCGGCGGATGGCTTCGGTGCTTTTCTCATGATCGTTCGGGTCGAGGGTTTGTCCGTGCCAGAACATGTTGTCAACGATCAGGATGCCGCCATGCCGTAATTTTTCCTTGATGACCGGGAGCGAATCCGGATACGCCTCTTTATCGATGTCATTGAAGATGATGTCAAACGGACCCTGCGTCTGCCGGAGAGTCTCCACCGCTTCGGCGACGTGGAACTGGACGAGGTCCGTGCTGCCCAACGCGGACAAATGTCCCGCGGCGCGCTGCGACAGCTTTTCATCCCAGACGGTGTGATGCACCACGCCGCCGCCATTCTCCCTCAGCGCCTTTGCGAACCAGGCCGTGGAATATCCGTAACCCGAGCCCAGTTCAAAGATGGATTTGGCATTGAGCATGCGCGCAAGTTGGTAGCAGTAATATCCACACACGGGGCCAATGATCGGAAAGTTGTTCTTCTCCGCATAGTCTTCCATTTTCTGCAATTCCGATTCACGCGGCGGGACAAGAGAGACAAGATGATCCTGCACAGACTGATAAGTAATTTCACTCATGATTTTTCCTTTTGTAACAATAAGAATTCATCCTTAGCCACACACCTGCCCCGGACGCACACCGCCCGATTTGCTATGAAATGCTAAAGCATTTCAAAAATCGTGGTTCGGTGCCGGGTGGAGGTGTGTTGCACAGCATGAATCACTCAACAATCTCCTTCACAACCGGCAAAACCTTCTCTGCCCACATGATATACATTTTTCCGGCGGGATGCAATCCATCAGATGCGATCAAGCCCGCATCACTTACAGCCTCCCGCGAGAGGGAAGTGACCTCCACATAATGCACGCCTGCCTTTTGCGACTCTTCGTGATTCACCAAATTGAACCCATCGATTTGCCTTGTAATTTGCTGACGATCGCGATCTGCGGCAAAAGGAGTCACACCCCAATCCGGAATGGACAGGACAATCACCTTCCTCGAATCTCCTCCTGTGTACTCGATTGCCTTGCCCAAAATGAAACGGAAGTCCTCGCGATATTCATTCACGGAATAACCACGATATTGATCATTGACACCGATCAAAAGTGTAACCAGATTATAGGTTCCCTTGGGCGGGTTGATTTGAATTCCTTCCCAGAGTTCATCGACTGTCCAACCGGTGCGTGCAATAGTCGTGATCTCACTTTGAATGCCTTCGGCTTCAAGTAACTTTGCGAGCTGATTAGGCCAGCGCTCCTCCTCTGGAACACTTTCACCGATCGTGTACGAATCCCCGAGGGCAAGATATCGAATGGTTGGCATCTTTTCGTCTCCTAAAACTTTCTCTGAATTTATTGTTTGACAACCAGTAAGCAACAAAAAGCTCAACAATAAAACGGTCCTCACTTTAGCGATTATAGCCATAAAGTTTTCTTTTGGTCATGTAACGATGTAACTCACGCTTGCCGCGCAGCGCCCTGATGAGGGCAGCGTAACTTATTTTCAAGTCACGTCACAGATGTGACCTACTATCTATATCAACAAAAAGACACGACCAGATCGGTCGTGTCTATAAAAAGGGTTGCCTGGCGATCAGACCTGCCGACGCCTGATCAGGCTGAAAATGGCAAGCCCCAGCATGAGCGCGGCAGCGCTCCAGGCGCTGAGGACAACCGTCGGCGCGGGGGTCTGCTTGACCGCGATCCCTGCGAACGCCCAGACCAGCACAGCGAGATAGCCTACGTCCCGCCGTGTCAGCGCCATGGCCAGTCCCAGCAGGGAGGCAACGACCAGCATGATCACCGCCCAGGTTTGAGCCGGGATGCCAAAGCCGTCCCAGCCAACGAAATACAACCAGGATGTGATATTCGCCACAGTAGCCACAGTAATCCAGCCAAGGTAGACGCTAAACAAAACATCCACAGACCAGTACTCAGCACGCGGCACAGACGAACGATTTACATTCAAACGCAAGTAGCTGGCAATGAGCAATCCCAGCAAACCTAACATGACCAGCACGCTCAAGCCAAACCAGTTGTAATGCCAGCAGAAGAGCCAGGCGGCATTGAAAAGATTGCTGATCGCGAACAAGTAACCGAGCCGGCGCAGGCGCGGGCTCTCCTTTTGTGAGGGGAGAAACTGAAAGATGATAAAGGCGATCCAGCCCAGGTAGATCACGCTCCAGATGGAAAAGACATAGCCTGCCGGGACGAAATATACCTGAAAGCGGTCTGAAATTTCGCCGGTGTCCTGTCCATTGAGCGGCAGGGTGACCGCCAAAATATTGATCGTGAGAGCCAGAATAGCGGTCAACGCGTTAGTAATCTGGCGGATGGTATCTTTAGACATGCAATCTCCTATAATTATGACTTACAAACTTAACATCAAGCCTGGAATGCGGCGGACCTTGCCCCAGGCACTCAGCGAGGCACGGCGGGTGAATACATCGTAATCGTGTTTTTCGATGTCATCCAGGATGCCCTGATAGAAAACAGACGCGGCGCCGACGGCCAACTGCCCTTCGCGTTCGAGCATTTTGAGTCCCGCCCATGATCCGGCATAGAGCTGGCGGGTACGGTCGATCTGGAACTTCATGAATTGACGCCAGTTATCCGTGATGCGCCCTTCGGCAATGTTTGATTCCTGAATACCGTGGAAGGCAAGTTCCTCGCGGGGCAGATAAAGCCGTCCGTTTCGGTAGTCCTCCCCCACGTCGCGCAGAATGTTGGTCATTTGCAGCGCCACACCGAGTTTGATGGCATAAGGGACGGCCTCCTGACTCGTAAATCCCACAATCCACATGCTCATCAGTCCCACCGTGGAGGCAACACCATAACAATAGGTAGCAAGTTCATCGAACGTTTGGTAGCGGGATTGGGACAGATCGCGGGCAACGCCGTCGATCAGCTGCAGGGCGTAGTGGCGTGGGATGTGGTAGCGGGCCAGAGTATCCGCCCATGCGGCGGCGACCCGGTCGTGATCGGCGAAGGAAGCGGTCTCCACCATTGTACGCCAGTAATCCAATTGGGAGTCTCGTTTAGCGTCTGAAGATTCATCGACAATGTCGTCCACGGTGCGGCAAAAGGCATAGAGGGCACGCACAGCAGAGCGTTTCTCTTCGGGGAGAAGCCCAGAGGCAAAATAAAAGGATTTGCTGTGCTGCGAGGTGATCTTGTCCGCCTGTTTGTAAGCCTTTCGCAGGGAGGCATCTCCGGCCCAGTACGAAAAGAAGGGACGAGTACGCGGGTGCGGAACGCTGCCAGCGAGGTCAAGAAGTTGGTTTTCCCAATTGGCTTGTACTTGCATAAGAACCTCCAAAACTTGTGTTAAGGCTATTGTACAGGTTTTGTCTATTTTGTCAAGGTTTTGCAAAGAATATCTTGACAAATCATAGACAACAGGTATAATAGCGGTAATTGGTGGTTGAGATACCCACTAGAAATGGAGAATATATGCAAAAACCAACTGCTATTGTCATCGGCGCCGGGATCGGCGGGATCGCCACTGCTGCCCGACTTGCCAAAAATGGATACGATGTGACCGTGCTGGAGAAGGAATCTACGCCGGGCGGGCGCGCCAACCAGATCGTGCGCGACGGACACCGCTTCGACATCGGCCCGACGCTCTTCCTGATGCCCGAGATCTGGGAGGAGACCTTTGCCGCGCTCGGCGAACGAATGAGCGACCACCTCGAGCTCAAGCGTATCGACCCCACCTACAAGGTCCACTTCGACGATGGCCTGCAACTGGAGCTGACTTCCAACATCGGCGACATGCAGACCCAACTCGAAAAAGTGGACAAGACTGCCTTTACCGGTTTTCTGAATTACATTGCCGAGGGGAATAAACATTACAAGATGTCGGTGGAGAAGTTTGTGGGACGGAACTTCCACAACATCTTTGAATATTTCTCCCTGGCGAACCTCCCCCTCCTCTTCCAGCTCAAGGCACTGCAGAAGCACTACGCCAACGTGAGCAAATACTTCAACGACGACCGGCTCAAAGCCGCCTTCACGTTCCAAAACATGTACCTGGGATTAAGCCCCTACGATGCGCCTGCCACCTACTCCCTGCTGCAATACACGGAGCTGGCGGAGGGCGTCTGGTATCCCATGGGCGGCATGTACGCGGGGATCCAGGCACTGGTGAAGATCGCGGAGAAACTGGGCGTAAAGTTTATTTACAATGCGCCGGTGAAAAAAATGAAGGAGGAAAGAGGAAAGATTTCTTCTGTAGTGACAGAAGATGGACAGGAGTTCACAGCAGATATTTTCATCGGCAACGCGGACCTTCCTTATATTTACAAAGAATTGCTGCCTAAGAACAAAGAAGCGAAGAAGCTCGATAACAAACTCTACACCTGCTCAACGATCATGTTCTACTGGGGCGTGGACAAAGAGTTTCCGCAGATCGCACATCACAACGTTTTCCTCGGTGGCGACTACAAAGCCTCCTTCGACCGGATCTTCAAAGATCACACCCTGCCCGAAGCGCCATCATTCTACGTTCATGCGCCGGCGCGCACCGACCCGGCCGCCGCGCCCAAAGGACAGGACACACTTTACGTGCTCGTCCCGGTCGGGCATCTCGACGCGCGCACCGAACAGGATTGGGAGGCGCTTGTGGATCGGGCACGTGAGACGGTGCTGAGGCGTCTCGCGAAAGAAATGGGCGCGGATGATCTCAGAGAGCATATCAAGTTCGAGATCGTGTACCAGCCCAAGGTCTGGAAGGAACGCTTCAACCTCGAAAAAGGAGCTGCGTTCGGGCTGAGTCACAACTTCTGGCAGGTCGGTTATCTCCGCCCGCAGAACCGCCACAAGCAATACAAGAATCTCTATTTCACAGGCGCATCCACGCACCCGGGCACCGGTTTGCCTATTGTCCTGCTTTCTGCACGTCTGACCACCGAGCGAATTCTTGAGGAAGCAGGTACAATATCTGTACAAAACATGGTCAATGCGCTCGCTCAAGCGCGAGCCTGAAAAGGAAAATATGGTCAGCACAACACCCGCCTTCAATCTCAAAGTTGTCCTCAAAGAAACTGGAATCGCTGCCGATACGCTGCGCGCCTGGGAGCGCCGCTATGGACTCCCCATGCCGCAGCGCAGTGCGGGTGGTCATCGCTTGTATTCGCAGCGTGATATTGAAACGATCAAATGGCTGATCAAACGCCAGGCGGAGGGACTCTCCATCTCCCGCGCCGTGGATCTGTGGAACGAACAACTCGCTTCCGGCTCAGACCCTCTGGCGGGTTCCGTTCCCCCGGTCAGCCTCCCCGTCTCCAGCGGGAACCTCGAAAGTCTGCGTCGTGAGTGGATCGACGCCTGCCTGAACTTCAACGAATCGAACGCCGAGCAGATATTGAATCAGGCATTTTCCATGTTCCCCGTGGAAGCAGTCTGCACTGATGTCCTGCAAAAAGGCCTGTCTGAGATCGGTGATCTATGGTACGAAAACCGCGCCAGTGTACAACAGGAACATTTCGCATCGGGACTCGCCATCCGCAGACTGGATGCGCTGCTGAGCGCCTCGCCTGCACCCACACGCAATCAAACCGTCATTATTGGCTGTCCATCGAATGAATGGCATACATTCACACCACTATTACTCGCCCTGCTTGTCCGCCGCCGAGGGTTGAATGTTCTCTATCTGGGCGCCAATGTCCCTATTTCGCAATTCACTGACACGGTAAAGAGTGCCAAAGCCGATCTGGTTGTGCTCGTCGCGCAACATCTCATCAGTGCAGCCACACTGAAACATACCGCCCTTGTACTTTCCAGCCAGAAAATCCCGGTCGGGTTTGGCGGGCGGATTTTCAACCTGCGACCAGGTATCTCTGACTCCATTTCCGGTTATTTTCTGGGTACTGATCTTATCGGCGCTCTGGATGAGATCGAAACGATGCTGAACGGCCAGGGAAAGAATCGCACGCCGAAAGGCATATCCCAGGCATATGCGACAACACACCAGGCATTTGTTTCGAAACGCACGCAGATCGAATTGGCCGTCAGAGAAATGCTCGAACCTCTCTCCATTGCCCCGGAGAATATCGAGACAGGCATCCACTTTCTTGGCGATAACATTACCGCGGCCTTGCAGCTCGGCGACATAAACCACGTCTCTGACGAAATCAACTGGGTCAAATTCCTGCTCCATGCTCATGAACGCCCCGAACAGGAACTGCTAGGTTTCATGGATGCCTATGCCAAAGCTGTGGACAAGCACCTCAACGGCTCGGGCAATTTCATTACTGAGTGGCTATCAGGCGAAGCAAAGAAAATCAGGACCAAATGATCAAATTGCTGGAGACAAGCACAGGCTTATATCCTGGCGGAGGACAAAACATGGACACTCGAATTGTGACAGACAGCGCCTGTGACCTGCCCGATGAAATCATCAAAGAGCAGGACATCACCGTCGTCCCGTTGTACATCAACGTGGGCGAGGAGAGTTATCTGGACGGAGTCGATCTGACACGGGAGGAATTCTACAGGAACCTGCCGGGTTATTCCTCCACCCCCAAGACCGCCACTCCAAGTGTGGCAACATTTCTTCACGCCTATGAACGTCTCGCGGAGGAAGGTGCGCGGGCGATTTTATCCATCCATCTTTCCGAGACCTTGAGCGCGACCATCAACTCGGCGCGTACCGCCGCCGAACAGTTCACCCGCATCCCCGTGACCGTGCTGGACTCGACCCAACTCAGCCTGGGCGCAGGCTTCCTGGTGGAGAAAGCCGCGCAGATGGCAAGACTCGGCAGGACGGTGGAGGAGATTATTTCCATGTTGCAGGGGTTTATGAAGCGTACCTATGTATTTGCCTCCCTAAAAACACTCGAATACCTGCGCCGCGGCGGGCGGATGAATTCTGCCATTGCCCATTTCGGCGAATTCCTGCAAATCAAACCGCTGCTCCACATGAACATGGGCAAAGCCTCGGCGCACCGTACCCGCACCAACAAGCGCGCCCGTCAGCGCCTGCTCGACTGGCTGGCTGAATATGCGCCCTACGAAAAACTTGCCATTGTCCACGCGGGCATTCAGGAGGAAGCCGAAGCCCTGCGCGAACAAATCCGCTCGTTCTTCCCCGAAGATGGCAGTGTTCCCGTCGTCCTGATCTCTCCCGTGCTCGGCGCGCACCTCGGCATCGGCGCGATCGGGTTTGCCTGTATCGCAAAGGAATAACACCATGCGACTTGCAAAGATCATCTCCCTGCTCGGCATGCTCGCCATGACCGCTGTATTGATCTATGGCTTCGCGGTTGGTGACTTCTTTGGCGAAGGCAGTCAGTTGGCATCCATGCCGTGGGGCATCGTCTCGCTCGTTGACCTGTACACCGGCTTTACGCTCTTCTCCGCCTGGATCATCTACCGCGAACGATCACTGCCTGTCGCCATTCTATGGACGGTCGCGATGATGACTTTGGGATTCTTCGCGGGTAGTCTCTACGCCTTCATTGCCCTGCAAACAAGTGGGAACGACTGGCGTACATTCTGGCTTGGGAAACACGCGTAAAAAATGAGGCACTCAAAATCGCGCGAACTGCTGGATGAACTCCGCACTGTCTTTGCGGGCCGCAGCCCCGTGCTCGATGCCATCCTCCCGCCAGTACTTTTTCTTTTAGTCAACGGGCTGGCCGGGTTCCAGGCTGCCATGTGGAGCGCGCTGGTGCTTTCAGTCGTCATTGCCACCATGCGAATCATCCAAAAGCAACCATTGACCTACGCACTGGCAGGTGTCGGGAGCGTGGCAGTCGCCATCGGCATCGTATGGTTTCTGGGACGGTCGGAGGGCTTCTTTCTGCCGGGACTCATCAGTGGAAGTATGACCCTGCTGCTGACAATCATAAGCCTTGTGATCCGCCGCCCGATCGTAGCGTGGACAAGTTACTTCGCCCGCCGCTGGCCGTTGGATTGGTACTGGCATCCGCGAGTACTACCCGCTTACAGTGAAGTCACTATTGCCTGGGCTGTATTCTTCGCCGCCCGCCTGTTCCTGCAGTATTCGGTCTTTCAAAGCGAAGACGTCACCCTGCTGGCTGTGACCAACTTGATCACCGGCTGGCCAGCCACGATCTTGCTGTTGGTTCTCACCTATCTGTATGGAACCTGGCGGCTGGGAAAATTACAGGGTCCCAGCGTGGAAGAATTCCGTAACGGCACCCCGTCCCCGTGGCAGAGTCAGCGGCGTGGGTTTTAATTCATATCTGACAAAAGTTTATGCAAGGATAAAATCTCATGAAGACAACAGATCGCAATGCGCTCATTGCATTTCCCATTTTGATATTGATCGGCTTTCTGGTTGCTTTGGCAGGCAGTCAGGGTGGGTCTTCGATAGCTGGAGTTCCATTATTTGCCTTATCAGTCGGGCTGGTTTTTCTCATCCAGTGGCTGGCTTTTATCCCGGCCTATTTGTTGCAGACCGAAAAATTCTTCGATCTGACGGGCAGCCTTACGTATATCTCCGTCATCCTAATTGCGGTAATTTTTAGTCCAAACACAGATGCCAGGTCGATCCTGTTGGCGGCTCTGGTCGTCATCTGGGCGGTTCGCCTGGGCAGTTTCCTGTTCGGTCGCATCAAAAAAGCGGGGAAGGACGATCGCTTCGATGAGATCAAGCCATCCTTCATCCGTTTCCTGAACGTTTGGACCATCCAGGGCCTGTGGGTAACCTTCACCATGGCTGCCGCGCTGGTTGCCATCACCACAACCACCCGCAAGGAATTGGATCTGTTTGCCATACTAGGCTTTCTGATCTGGATTCTCGGCTTTGCCATGGAAGTTGTAGCTGACTCCCAAAAGAGCCGTTTCAACGCAAACCCGGATAACAAAGGCAAGTTTATTCAAACAGGGCTGTGGTCTCGATCCCGCCATCCCAATTACTTTGGTGAGATCGTTCTCTGGGTTGGCGTGGCAATTATCGCTTTACCCGTTCTGCAAGGCTGGCAATGGGTCGCCCTGATCTCGCCTGTTTTTGTCACATTGCTTCTTACCCGCGTCAGTGGAATTCCCCTGCTTGAGAAAAAGGCGGATAAAAAATGGGGCGGGCAGGCAGATTATGAGTCCTACAAAAAGCGAACGCCTGTATTAATTCCCAAACTGTGATTGGAGAAAATATGATCATCAAAATCCTGCAGATCATTGCAGTCATCCTGACTATTTTGACGGGGCTGATATCCCTGGTCAACCCGCGCGGAGTCGAAGGCTTCACCGGGCTGACCGCCCCCGGCGGACGCGGGGTCACCGAGATTCGCTCCATCCTTGGCGGGGTTTTCATCGGGTTGGGCATTGCCGTTCTTTTGCTCGGCACGCGCGAGACCTATCAAATGCTTGGCATCATGTACCTCACCATCGGCGCGGTGCGACTCGTTTCGATCTTTCTGGATAAATCCTCCGTGCAATCCAACTGGATCAGCCTTGCGGCGGAGATCATCCTCGGTATTCTTTTGGTGGTGCCTCATGAGCCGCGCTGAACTCAACAAACCCGCCCCGGCCTTCACGCTGACGGATTTCAACGGGCGTGAAGTCAGCCTTGTGGATTTTCAGAGACAAAAGAATGTCCTGCTGGTTTTCAACCGCGGCTTTTCCTGACCGTTCTGCCGGCGGCACATGGCGCAGTTGCGCCAGGACTATGACAAATTCACAGCGCAGGAAACCGAGATCGTGGTGATCGGACCGGAAGACGCGAACGCTTTTTCCGGATACTGGCAGAAGAACGACCTGCCCTTCATCGGTCTGCCTGACCCAAGCCACACCGTCCTGAAACTCTATGGTCAGGAAGTCAACCTCTTCAAATTTGGACGTATGCCTGCACAAGTGGCAATCGATAAAAACGGAACGGCACGTTTCGTCCATTACGGGCATGACATGAGCGACATTCCGGCGAATGCAGAAATGCTCGATCTTTTGAAAACGATGAACAAGGAAGTATATGCCAGCAATTAAAGACAAGGTTGTCGTGATCACAGGCTCCACGCGCGGATATGGCTACGCCATTGCCGAGTCCATGCTGGAAGCGGGAGCCAACGTCGCCATCACGGGGAGAAGCCAAGAGGCAGTGGACCGCGCCCTGACCAGTCTCCGGCCCAGGGGACGCGTGAGCGGATTCATCGTCGATGTCCGCAACGAGGAACAAATCTACAAGTTGGTGGAGAATGTCATCCAAGAATTTGGTCGCATCGACATCTGGGTCAACAACGCGGGATATTCCAACGCGGCAGGCATGATGCTGGATATGAATCCGCAGGACGCTCTGGACATGTTCATGGCAAATAATCTAGGCGTACTGCAATGTACACAGGCGATCATGCGTTACATGTTGCCGCGCAAACAGGGCATGCTGGTCAACGTTTATGGACAGGGAAGTTTCCTGCGTCCCGCCTCGCCCACCGGACTGTACGGCGCAACCAAGGCCTGGATCACGTCCTTCACACGTACTCTTGCCACTGAACTCAAAGGCAGCGGTGTGCAGATCCTGGGATTCAGCCCGGGCATGATGCCAACCGACATGCTGACCAGCCCTAATGTGGTCGGGGAGCGCGGCAGGGAAATGCTGAAGAACTTTGGCTTCGTCCTGCGCTTTTTAGGCAAACCTCCAAAATACGCTGCGGACAAACTTGTAAAAGCCATCGAGGTGGATCGCAAGGAATTTAGCGAAGTCAGATTGTTCAAGCCCTGGACTCCTCTGCTCGGTTTGATCCGCGTCGGCTGGGAAAACCTGACCAAGACAGGCAAAACACCTGAGTTCGAATTGCATTATCAGGAAGCGTATCAGTTTCGGAAAGACTCAGCCTCATGACTTCGATCTGGTGGATTCGCCGCGACTTAAGACTCACGGATAACCCTGCGCTTCACACCACGCTTGCAGCGGGTCCCGTACTACCAGTGTTTATCATCGACCCGGCCTTTTCATGCTCCTCCCCGCGCCGGAAAGATTTCCTGTACGAAGGCTTACACGCGCTCGACAAGGAGTTGCGGACCCGCGGCTCCTATCTGGTCGTTCGCTCCGGCAGGCCGCTCGACGTGCTGAAGCAGTTACTGACAGAAACCGGAGCAGACGCAATCTATGCCGAGGAGGATTTCACTGCCTACGCACAAAAGCGCGATGCAGAAATCGAACATCACCTGCCTCTAACGTTGATCAACGGGCAAACAGTCCACCATCCCGTTTCTGTATTGAAAGCGGATAACAAACCATATACAGTCTACACACCCTACTCCAAAGCCTGGAAGGCAAAACTGCCGGCAAAGATCGCACAATCCCCGACGCCTGAAAAGATCGGCACGCCACCCGGCATTAAGAGTGAACTGCTCCCGAACCATAAGCTCAACCCGCTTTTCCCGGCCGGGGAACGGGAAGCACTCGTTCGGTTGGAGGAATTCCTCCACCAGCGGGTTTACACGTACGGCGAACAGCGCAACCGTATGGATGTGGACGGGTCCTCGTCTCTTTCACCCTATATCCGCTTTGGAATGCTCGGGCTGAGACAAGCCGTCAGCGCGGCGCGGCAGGCTATGGTCGACGCGCGAGGCGAAGTATCCCGAAAAAACGCAGAGATCTGGTTGAATGAGTTGATCTGGCGAGAGTTTTATATTCAAATCCTGTGTCACTTTCCGTATGTCAGAAGGACGGCGTTCAATCCATCACTGAAAAATATCCCCTGGCGAAATGCTGAGTCCGAGTTCGAAGCGTGGAAGGAGGGCCGGACGGGTGTGCCAATTGTCGATGCCGGCATGCGCCAGTTAAAAGAGATCGGCTGGATGCACAACCGGGCCCGCATGATCGCGGCTTCGTATCTTGTGAAAGACCTGCTGATCGACTGGCGCTGGGGCGAAGCCTGGTTCATGGAAAACCTGCTCGATGGTGACCTGGCTGCCAATAACGGCGGCTGGCAATGGACAGCCGGCACAGGCACCGATGCCGCACCCTATTTTCGCATCTTCAACCCCATGCTGCAGAGCGCAAAGTTTGATCCATATGGCGATTACATCCGCAGATGGGTCCCCGAGCTGCGCGAGTTGGATGCAAATGATATCCATGCACCCTGGGAAAAGGGAATTCGTGTGAAAGGCTATCCCGAAAAGCCAATCGTGGAGCGCAACAAAGAAAGAACTCTGCAGGCCTATAAATTGGCAAAAGGTGAGATTACAACATGACAACAAACAAACGCGATCTCTCCATCTCCATGGCACGTGCGAACTTAATTATGCTGTTCATCAGCATTCCCTTATTCATTGCACAGTTTGCCGTCTTCCTTCTCTCGAAAGATGTGGACAATATCGAGCTAACTTTTAATCCTACTCTTCTGATCATCGCGACCGTTCTGGGTATCGCAACCCATGAATTCATTCATGGATTTAGCTGGATGATCTTTGGGCACAAACCTCTTTCTGTGATCAAATTTGGTTTTCAATGGAAAACCCTCACACCCTATGCCTACTTGAAAGAACCCATCGAGGTCAGTGCCTACCGGATCGGTGCATTTATGCCGGGATTTATCCTGGGAGTATTTCCCTATGTTTTGAGTCTCGTGTTTGGCGATGGCAATCTCTTCTGGTTCGGAGTGGTCCATACAGCAGGAGCTGGCGGGGACTGGCTGGTCCTGTGGCTGACCCGCAATGTGAAGAGCGGAACACTCGTGGAAGATCATCCAACCCATGCAGGCTGTTATGTGCTGGAGCCGTAAAGAGAAGGAAGTAACTTGCGTATGACAAACAATATTTCTGCTGAAACAGGGCGTGTCGCACTAAACGCCCTGATAAAAGAAGGCTCCCCGCTCGGTCCATTGAAAGTGATGGCGAAACAGGTTGGACGTTTCTTCCAGATCCCCATCCCGGGCTTTCGTCCATTTGTAGTGTTCGGGCCGGAAGCAAATCGTAAAGTACTTGTGACCGAGCGGAACAAAGTTCTATGGCGCAATACAGATCCGGTCACCGACCTGCTGCGGCAGGGCGTGCTGGTCACGGATGGTGCAGAACACGATCATTACCGTAAGCTGATGGAAACGCCATTGCATCCCTCCCAACTTTCGAACTATGCCGAGATGATGATCGAACAAACGGACCGTGTCACTTCCACGTGGAGGGAGGGTGAGATCGTCGACATGCTGGTAGAAGGGCGCAAGATCGCGCTGCTGATCATCATGCAAGCCCTGTTCAGCAAGGATGCCTGGAACGACCTACCGCGCATCTGGACTCCGATCCTCAAGGCCATTCAATACATCTCGCCAGGGATGTGGATCGTTTGGCGCAGGATGCCGCGGCCTGGATACAAGAGGCATCTGAAAGTGTTGGATGAGTATTTGTTTGGAATCATCGAGGAGGGAAGAAAGAAGAAAGAGGGCGAGCATGACCTTCTCCAGCACCTGATCGACGCGGGACTCAACGATGACATCATCCGTGACCAGATGCTGACTATGCTGATCGCAGGCCACGATACATCCACTGCCCTGCTGGCCTGGACCTTTGCCCTGCTCGGCCAGCATCCGGATGTCCATGCCCGTTTGGTCGAAGAAGTAAATTTGCTGGATAAATCTCCCCTGCTGGATCAAGTTATCAAAGAGAGCCTGCGCCTGTATCCACCCATTCATATCGGCAACCGCCGCGTGGCGGAAGAGATGGAATTTCAGGAGGGAAATATTCCTTCCGGGGAACGAATGTTTTACTCTATTTACCTCACCCATCGTGATCCCGCTGTTTGGGAGGACGCGGAGAAATTCTGTCCTGCACGCTTTGCCCATGGACGGAAAACGCCTCCGTTTTCGTATGTGCCGTTCGGAGGCGGTCCGCGGGCATGCATCGGGGCGGCCTTTGGGCAGGCGGAGGCGCGGCTCGTCCTGACACAGCTGCTGCGCACACACAGCTTCGAGTTTACGAATCACAAAATCCATGCTCACATGGGCGCGACGCTCGAACCGCGTCCGGGGGTGAGAATGAGAGTAACGAAAGGCATGTACTACAAACATGCTCCAGACGCCGCCTAGTGCACAATAAATATGACTTATTTCGGTTTTCTTCTACGCTTCCTTGTCATCCCGATCCTGGCATTCCTTGCCATCACGTATTGGGACAATAAAAAGAACAGACAGATCCATGGCTTTCGCAACGGGCGCGCCGTGTGGATTGCCATCGGCGTTCACATTTTATTGGCAGTAGTGTACACCACGCCCTGGGACAATTATCTCGTTGCCACGGGCGTGTGGTACTACAACCCGGAACTGGTCACCGGACTGGTGATCGGTTATGTCCCCATCGAAGAATATACGTTCTTTGTTCTGGAAACGATCCTGTCCGGGCTGTGGTGGTGGTTCCTGGTTCATCGGCTTTCTCTCCCACAAGAGAAGTTTAGACCGAACAGAATACCTGTCTACCTGTCCACATGTCTACTTGCCCTGCTCTGGCTCGTCTCCGCTTACCTTTTCTTCTTCGGCGAAGCAAAGTGGACCTATCTCTCCATCATCCTCTTCTGGGCATTGCCCCCAATCTTCATCCAGCTGCTCTTTGGCGCGGATATCCTCTGGCACTATCGCAAGCTGGTCTTCTGGAGCATCTTCGTTCCGGGGCTGTATCTCTCGCTGATGGACATCCTCGCGTTGACAGACACGACGTGGTCGATTTCATCGAGTCAAACCACCGGGATCTTATTCTTCGGGATATTGCCGCTGGAGGAAGTCCTGTTCTTCTTCATCACGAATGTACTGCTCACATTCGGCATGACGCTCCTGCTGGCACACGTCAGCCAGGAGAGACTGGCAGGGATCAAGAGACAACTTCAGGTGTGGAAAGAGCGGCGGACGCCTCATTCCCAATCACATTGACCAGGTCATGGATCCACTTCTGTGAGAGGAAGCGCCGCAGGACAATGATCGCCTTGACCGCTTCCTCTAATAAAACCATCGCGTACACTCCGTAGACGGGGAGATGCAGGACAAAGCCACCGACGATCGCGCTGGGCACGCCAATGCACCAAATAGAAAACAATTCGGTGAACATAGCGTAGCGTGTATCGCCGCCTGCGCGCAGAGCGCCGATAAAAAGCATAAAGTTGAAAACCTTCAGCCAGATAGACAGACCATAGACCAGCATCAGCCCGCGCAAATTGTCTGCTGTAGAAGGCAGCATTGGAATTGAGCCAATCACTGTCTCACGCAGAGCAATGACAGCGGCACCTCCCAGGATGGCAACAGCCACACCCAGGATCGTAAAGCGGCGACCGTACTCAAAAGCGACGTTCTTCCCACCCGCGCCGATCTTGTTCCCGACCATCACGGCGCAGGCGTTACCCAGACCAATGAATAACACAAATACTAATTCCTCAATGGTGGCATTGATATTGACCGCCGCAATAGCGTCCGTGCCAATGCGGGCATAGACCGCGTTATAACTTGTGATACCCACCGACCACAACACTTCGTTGAGCGCAGCCGGCATGGAGGTTCTCAGCACTTTGAGAAGGAAGGGACGATCGAAGCGAAAGAGGGAAAGTGGATGCGCGGCGAGCGGCGTCTTTCGAACATACACAAGCGTCAATAGCAGGATCGTTTGAAAGACCCATCCGACACAGGTGCCGAGGGCTGCGCCGCGTACTCCGAGCGCCGGCAACCCGGCAATGCCAAAGATGACAAGATAGGCCAGGACTGTCTTGAGCGCCAGTGCCAGCACCGCGACGACCACCACCAGCGTTATCTGGGTAATACTGCGCAGCACGGAGGCATATGAAACCGTGATCGCTGTAAAGATATAACTCAAGCCGACAATGCGCAGGTAGTCGCTGCCCAGTTTGATGACTTCAGGATCCTCGGTATAAAAACCCATTAATCGTTCAGGCATGAAGACGGCCGCGCAGGAAAACAACGCGCCAACCGAGAGCGCGATCGTCAAGCAGATCCCAAGCACATGATGGATCTGTTCCACATCGCCCTTGCCCCAGAACTGGGCTGTGAAAATGGCCATACCACTCGTGATCCCGAACAGGAACAGGATCAGCAAGAAGAAGATCTGGTTTGCCAGCCCGAGCGCGGCAACCGAGGTCTCCCCCAATTGAGTGACCATCAACACATCGATCATGTTCAAACCGGCCGAAATCAATTGCTGGAAAGCAATCGGCAGGGCGATCACCAGCATGGTACGGAAGAAGTCTTTATCTCGGAAAAAGGATAGGTTCATAAGCGGTCTATTGTATCAAAAGGATATTCGTTATAAAACAAAGACAATCGCCTTGAGGGCTGAAGGCGATTGTCACAATACTCCAAAGAATAAAATACTGCCTGCTAGTCTTCAGGTCCTTCCCGGATGATGTATAGAGGTCTGCCTTTTGCCTCATCGTACAAACGACCGATATACTCACCGAGAATGCCCAGAGAGATCAACTGAACGCCACCCAGGAAAAGGACCGCGATCAATGTGGTGGCTTGACCGAGGAACGCCTGGGAACCAGTGACGCGCAGATAAATCACAGGGATGATGGCCAGGATGGCGATCCCTGCCGAGGCAAAGCCAAAGAATGTGGCAACCTGCAAAGGGAAATACGAGAAACTTGTGATCGCATTGAGCGCCAGGCGGAACATCTTGCGAAACGGATACTTTGTTTCACCCGCCACCCGCGCGGCGCGTTTGTAATTCACGCCGATCTGCTTGAATCCCACCCAGGCAGACATGCCGCGCGGGAAACGATGGCGCTCGCGCATTTTCTTCAGCACGTCCACCACTTTGCGGTCCATCAGGCGGAAGTCGCCGGTGTCAAGCGGGATCTTCACATCGGTAATGCGATAGATGATGCGATAGAACAGGGAGGCAGTCCACAGTTTGAACCACGATTCCCCTTCGCGCTCGGCCCGCACCGCATAAACGACCTCATACCCCTCCTTCCATTTCTTTGCCATTTCCAGGAGCAATTCGGGTGGGTCCTGCAGGTCTGCGTCGATGATCGCGACCGCCTCGCCGCGTGCATAGTCCCAGCCTGCGGTGATGGCGATCTGATGCCCAAAGTTGCGCGCAAAAATCACGGGGCGGACACGTTTGTCCTTTTTTCCAAGTTCACAGATCGCCTCGGTCGAACCATCGATGGAGCCGTCATCCACAAGGATGAGTTCCCAGGTTTCCCCCGTGGAATCCATAACCTCTTTAACGCGGCGATACAGCTCTGGAAGATTTTCCAGTTCGTTATAGATGGGTGCAACGATTGAATAGGTGATTTTCATTCTTCTATTTTCTCTTGAATGGGAAGCTCGTCAGATGTAGATTCGCCGACTACATTCGCGGCAGGTTCAGGAGCGTCGGATATATTCCCTTTTGCCAAACGTTCGCGCCGTTCCTGCCTCGACCACTTGCGGCGCGGCGCCTGGGCTTCCGCAGGAGCCACAAACTGCCGGCTGCCATCATCTTCAAACGGCAGCAATCCCAGCACCCGCCGTTGGACATAGCCAGCGATCACGACCACAGACGCCAGCACCGGGACGACCAGCAGCGCGCCCAGAATGCCCTTCAGGATGGTCGCGATCATGATTGCAATGAAGACCAGCGCTTCATTCATGTGGACACTGCGCCCCATAATATAAGGACGCAGGAAGAAATTCTTCAGATTGATGAGCACCAGATAAACGATGATGACAATACCTGCCACCAAAATATTGGACAGTGGGATCCAGGTGGAACCCTCGAGCAAAGCCACCCCCGCCGCAAGAACCATTGCCAGGAATGGGCCGACATCCGGCACAAGGGTGAAAAAGCCGGCAATTACTCCCAGGACAAGTGCACCCGGGATGCCCAAAATGAGCCAGGCAATCGTAAAAACGACACCCACAATGAACATCAAGACGAGTTGTCCCCGCAGGTAAGCCATCCAGACCCTCTGGATACGGTTATATAACTCCTGCATTTCCGGACGGTAAGGCAGCGGCGCCAGATTGATCAACCAGTCACGCATACTGGGCCACTGCGATAAAAACAGATGCACGCTGACCAGGATTACCAAAAACCACAACACTCCAACCGATGTAGTTTCGAGCAGCTGTATGGCTTCTTCAGGCAATGGTGTTAAAACAGCATTTTGAAACTGAAAGATACTTTCTCCCAACGCATCCAGATGAAAGACCAGCCCGCCAAAACGAATGGGCGTCGCGAGAGTGTGGCGCAGCTGGTTCGACAGATCCAGCAGGTCTCTGATAATGAACTGGGCCTCATCGTAAAAGATTGGCAGGAGCGTGGCAGGGATCCCGATCAGCAGGATGACCGCGGAAAAATAAACCAGGTTCACGGCAGACACACGGCTCAGGCGCGTGCGCGCGGTCAGGTAAACAACGGCGGGATTAATGAGATACGCAACAAATGCTGCAATCGCCAGATTCGTGACCGCCTCATGTGCATAGATCAGGAGCGCGACGAACAAAATGAGACTGGCGATCCCAACGACGTAACGAAAAGGTACACTCCAGGTATCTCTCATAACAACCGTTTCACAGCCTCCAATGTTGGCTCAATGATCGGAGCAGACGGAACTGCCTGCATCGCGGCGCGGATGTCTTTGAGTCCACTCCCTGTGTTTAACACCAGGATGGGATCTTCGCTTCCCACGACGCCTGAGCCGACTGCCTTAACCAGACCCGCGTACGCGGTCGCACCGGCCGGTTCGGCAAAAATTCCCTGCGTGCCAAGTTCTGCAATGGCTTTGAGGATTTCCTCATCTGTTACATTAACGTACGTCCCACCGGTTTCCTTCGTCGCGCGGACGGCTCGAACGCCATCCCGCGGCAGATCCACAGAAATGCTATCCGCAAGGGTCCTGGCAGAGACCGGAGTGATCGTCTCTGTGCCGGCATGGAAGGCGTTTGAGATCGCAGCCGAGCCTTCCGCCTGTACACCAATGATGCGCGGCATATCCGGCAGCCAGCCCAGTTGGTAGAGATCCTTGAACCCTTTATGAATGCCGGAAATGATGTTTCCATCCCCCACAGAGACAAAGATCGTGAGCGGCGCATGATCTTCACCCGCACTAACCTGTTCGTGCCATTTTTCGTGTGTATCTTCCCACCACTCCCAAATCTCAAGTGCAGCCGTTTTCTTTCCTTCTGCTGTAAAGGGATTGTAGCCCGTGTTGCGACAATACCAGCCAAATTCATGCGCGGCCTTGACGGTCAGGTCAAAGGCATCGTCATAGGTTCCATCCACGAGAATAACCTTTGCGCCAAAGACCAGTAGCTGGGCCACCTTTGCCTGCGGCGCAGATTTGGGCGCGAAGATGATCGCCTTTTGCCCCACCGCGGCGGACATCCCGGCCAAGGCCGCGCCCGCATTCCCCGTGGAAGCGGTCACAACGACTTTGGCCCTGATCTCCTGGGCACGCGCCACGACAATAGCACTGGCGCGGTCCTTGAAAGAAGCAGTCGGGTTGCGCGACTCATCCTTGAGCCACAAGCTTTGCAGTCCAAGCTTCTCGGCGAGGCGCGACAGCCGGTAGACCGGCGTTCCACCCGCGATGTGGAGCGGAGTTGCTGCGCCAGAAGGTTCCTGTACCGGCAAGAGCGGCAAATATCGCCACAGCGACGGGTCGCTCCGCGAAAGGATGTCTTCAGGCTTGTACTTGTTCTTGATGGAATCGTAGTCGAGTACTACATCCAGGTTCCCGCCATCTTTTGGACAGGTATACGTGACTTCGGTCGGAGAATACTGTCCTCCGCACAACGAACAGCGATAACCCACAAATTTATTCATATAATTGTGATTTCCTTCTTCTCCTAATCCCAATTGTACCTGATGCAGATAACGGAGTGTTGACGGACTAAACAGGCTCTAAGTATTCAAGGCTTCGTGTTAAAAAAAGGACACTCGGGCATATATTCCGAGTGTCCTTTTTACTTTTTATTCATTCAAGACGATCGTTTCACAAACATTACGGCCACTGGTACCAGGCTGCACCTTCCTTAACATTGTAGGTCATCATCAAAGCGGCGGTTGCCGACATTGTTCCAGCAACGTCTGGCTTGTCAGCGGCAAAGAAAAATGAGATGATCAGCCGATATTGCATCTGCGCATCATTCGGCAAAATAGAACCATGCTGGTCCAGAATCAGTTTGTCCGGGTGCGCGCTGACGTATTCCTGCATCTCCTGGCGGATCGGATCTGGGAACTCTTTCGGATCAATGTCAGTGCGAGCAAACAGGCCACCCTGAATAATATCTGCGGGAATCTGGAGATCAGGCGAAGCAACAACACTCAACCAGTCCTGACACACATCGGGATGAGGCGCGCCCACTGTGCAACCATAGGTATCCGGGTGGAAGAGCAGGATGCGCTCAGGTTTCGTCGGGTAATTTACCGCGCCGAAATCCACCCCCGGCTGCCAGTTCGAGCCTTTGATGAAGGCACCGATCGCCCAGGTACCCATGATGGTCATGGCAGCCTGTCCCGAACCCACCGCGGAAACCGCCTGATCCCAGGTGAGGCTGGAGTGATCGCTCATGTTGCTGTACTTCTGTAACGCTGCGAATTTTTCCAGGGATTTCTTGAAGATCGGGTCGGTAGCCACATCGATTTCACCCTTGAAGAACTGGACATAATACTCAGGCCCACCCAGTTCCAACATGATGGTATCAAGCACAAAAACATCCGACCAATTGTCCTGCGAACCAATGGCTAGACAAGACATGTCTGGCCTGGCTGTTTGGATGGCTTCACAGGTCGCCACCAGCTCATCATAACCGGTGGGGACCGACAGTTTCAGTTCATCAAACAGCCCCTGGTTATAGTAGAGGATATTCTCCAGATGCATGTTCAGGGGAACAGAATAGGGATGACCATTAATAGTGACTGCATTAAGCAATGGCTTTGGAATTTTGCTGCCATAGTCATTCTGCGTGTAAAGGGAATCCAAAGGCTCAAGAACACCACTTTCAACATAGGCTTTCAATTCCGCGCCTCCCGTGGTCTGGAATGTATCTGGTGCAAGACCGGCGGTAATGCGTGCTTTCAACACGGTGCGGAGTTCCGTTCCACCACCGCCCTGTACAGGGTTCGCGATGACATCAGTATCTGGATATGCATTTTCCAAGGCTGCGAACATGGCGTCGGCGGCTTCCACCTCCCCCGGGGCAGTCCACCAGTGAAAGATTTCTAATTGTCTTTTCGGAGGCTCCGGAGTTGCCACCACAACTTGTACTTCCACTGTCTGGGTTGGAACCACTGTTACTAGTGTAGGTATCGATCCACATGCAGAAAGAAGTGTGGCAGTCGCGACGAACAGAGCTATCAAATTGTGTAGTATCTTTTTGGTCATTTTGTTCTTCTCCTTTTATGAATTCAACAACGCGTTGGAGATGATTTAGTCACGTCTCTCAAGGTCGGAGCACATTCTTTCGTTAGACTCACAATTTATATCGCTCGACAATCTCACATAAAACAACTTATAGCAATCTTTTCAGATTATATCGAACGAAGCGCATAATTAGTTCCGGAAGCATCGTACAACTTTGTAAACCGAAAGTCAATCACCAACTTTAAAATACAGAAAACCTGTGTGCCTACACGATAGAATTTTAGAAACGTCCCCTACATTTGAGTCCACACTCTCTTTATTGCTAAACCAAAGATATCGTTGTTAGCACAGCCAACATGATTACTGTAAACTTTCCTTCCATGATGGGCGGAGTATATCAAAGCAGTAAAACGACTCTCAAGCTGCAAGTCTTGAGAGTCGTTTTTGTTTTTCGCT
>DASTJG010000562.1:0-6045 GCA_035716785.1 Anaerolineales bacterium | reverse complement strand
GCTTCGGGCTTGCCTGCTCGTCGACAATTTTCAATAACCTTTTTTCGTTCCGCTGGGCGTGAGATCCAGCGGGTAAGGGTCCGCACCACCTCCTGAGGCTTCGGCGCCCAAACCCCCGCGCCCTCCTCCTGCACGAACGTGACGTTCCCATCTTCCTGTCCCGGCAGCTTTGCGTAAAGGATGATCGGCAGCTGGGCATTGAGCGCTTCCGCGATGGAGCCTGGTCCTGCTTTGGTGACAATAAAATCAGAGGCACGCATAAAATTCGGCATGTCGCGCGTGAAGCCATAGATCAGTGTCGGATTTTCCCATTTACACGATTCAAGATTCGCTTTCAGGCGCTGGTTCCGCCCGCAAACGATCACCTGCACCACATCCAGGCCGGAGGCATCGATCGCCTGCGCAGTCTTCGCCAGTGGTCCCATCCCCTCTCCGCCACCCATCAGTAAAACAACCGGTTTGCCCAAGGTCCAGCCAAGCTTTTTACGCAGTATGCTCTTGCGTCCCAATGGCTGGCAATACCGATCCGCGACAGGCAGCCCAACCACCTTAACTTTTTCGGGAGGCATACTGTATTTGATCGCACGTTTACGGGCGGTTTCTGTGGGAACGAGGATCAGATCGGCGCGGTTATCGTACCAGAGGGCATGTGTAGTCACCATATCTGTAACGACATTAATAAAGGGAGGCCGGTCCTTGCCGAGCGCTTTGAGCGCGAAGGAATTCGCAAACGGATGAACCGTCACAATCAGATCGGCTGGGTGACTCTTTACCAGGGCGCGGGCCGCACGACGGGCGATCGGCCACAGGGTGGTCGTGATCATACGCGCACGGGCGCGACCATCGCTGGCGTGCCAGCTGGCGCCCCACAATTGCGGTGCCTTGACCATGTATGGATACATCTCCGCAGCATAGTTGAATGGAGGTGGAGCGTAATCCTTGAAAAAATCCACCATCTCGGTGGTAACTTGATTCTTGTATTCGAGATTAATAGCTTCAATGATGGCTTCCGCCGCGGAGCGATGTCCGCCGCCGGTATCGGAGAAGTAAAAGACAATGTGAGGTTTTTTAGGCATCTGAGGATTCATCTTTATGCTCTGTCAGGTTGGCTTTGAGTCTCTTGGCAAGCTCACGCCGCGTGAGCATGATGCGCCGTCCACAGCCTTTGCATTCGAGCCCGATATCCGCGCCAAGCCGTGTGACGGTCCACTCGTAGGAGCCGCACGGATGTTGTTTTCTGAGACGAAGATGATCGTTGAGGCGCAGGTCGGGTAGCATTGTGGCAGCAATCAGTTTTCAGTAGTCAGTGGGCCGGCGTGAACATTATAAATTGAATTGTGATAAACTACCCACGAGAAATTCCTCATCCAACCATCGCAGCTCAACACACGCTTGAGCAAGGAATGAATATCATGTCCCCACACGAAACATATGCTGTTGAAATCGCCGGTCTGAAACGTGACCTGCGTCTGTTCGAGATCAAACCCGGATTGAAGATCGCCATTCTCAATATTCTGGGGGATACCGAACTGGTCCAGATTTCTGCCAGGGAACTGGCCAAAAAGCTCAAGGACAGGGATTACGATCTGATCGTCACGGCGGAAGCCAAATCCATCCCGCTGGCGTATGCGCTATCTGTGGAGACAAAGAAGCCTTATGTGGTGTTACGCAAGACCTACAAACCCTACATGGGCGATGCTCTGAAAGCGGAGACACTGTCCATCACGACCGGCCAACCTCAGATCCTGATCCTGGATGAGAAAGATGTCGAATTGATGAAGGGCAAGAAAGTCGTGATCGTCGATGATGTCATCAGTACCGGATCGACGCTGCAGGGAATGCGCATGGTCCTCGATAAAGCGGGTGCTTCGGTCGCAGCCGAGGCAGCCATCTTCACCGAAGGCGATCGATCTCAGTGGATGAATATCATTTCACTGGGGCATCTGCCGTTGTTTACGGAGTAGGTACAAGGCATAGAGGTAGACAAGGAAACAGGTACACAAGTAAAAAAGCCTAGAGGTTTCATTGCCTCCAGGCTTTTGCTTTTAAGAACCTGTTTTCCTGTCTACATGTTTACTTGTATACTTTTCCCGATCAGTTTCATCTTCATCCCACGCTTCATCTTTTTGATCGCCAATTCTCTCTTCATTGCAGACTTCCGATCCGGCTGCTCCTCCACGTAGACCAATCTTACGGGCAGGCGCATCCGTGTGTAGCGCGCGCCGCGACCTTTGTTGTGCACTGCGACCCGTCTGTGCGGGTCAACGGTCCAGCCAGTGTAATAGGTTCCGTCCGCGCACTCAACAATATAACAATAACAACTCATCTTACCTGCGCTGTTTTTGACGGTCGGTGATCAGGCCGCCAAAAAAGGTTTGTTGCATACGGTCCCCAAACGAGGGAGTATCGGTAGGCGACTCGGATCGCAACCACTCCCCCGCGCTGCGTTCCTCCAGCCAGCGGACGCGTCCATTGAGCGCTTCCTCCAGCCGTTTCCGCACCACTTCACGATCACCGGCTTCGATCTCATCGCGCAATCCGATCAACGATGAAATGTAAGCGTTCAACAGGCGCACAACATTCTCACGGTTTTCGAGAGCACTCTCTCCAAGCGAGAGGGCATCCTCATGGCAACCGGCAGTGACGGCCGCGTATGGGCGCCCTGCCAGCTTGCGCGCTTCCAGCCAGCCGGGGCGATCCACCGTCGTATCAAGCAGGGCGGCCGCAGCCAGTTGAGGCAAAACGTGCATGGCGGAGAAGATGCCATCCGCTTCAGCGGTATCCATCAACAGCGGCATCGCGCCCAGTACCTTCACCAGGTCCATGGCCAGGTTAAACACATTTTCCGGCGTCCTGGGGGGAGCATTGACCACCATCAAGCCCCTCTGGAATAGATCTGCCCGTGCAGCTTTTACTCCAACTTCCGTTCCATGCAAATATTCAGGATTAATGGCCGGGGTCAGGCCGATGTAGAAACGTCCCGCAGGCAAAAGCTCCTGGGCCCACGCGGCAACCGTCGCCTTGGCAGGAGCCGTATCCAGGACGAGTGTCCCCTCCTGTAAATCGGGAGCAATGATCTCGAGCGTCTCGCGGACTGCAGCCAGCGGCAGTGCCAGGATCACAATTTGGGACTCGCGGACCGAAGCAGGCAGGTTATACTTCACATCATCGACTGCGCCCGCTCTCTGCGACTCTTTTGCTGCCTGCGGATCTTTGTCATGCCCAATCCGATGGATGTCCAGGTCACGTGCCTTCAGTGCCAGACCGATCGAAGAACCGATCTGTCCGAGGCCGACAATGGTGATGCGTACGCTCATAAGTTCCTCGCTAGAAGAGATGAGTTATTATAATGCGAACACCTCCTTTAAATCCGAGAACCGCGGACGCCGACCGCGGCTCTCTTAGAAAGGAGGAGAAGAGAAATCACCTTACTGTCTCTAATTTATCATAGTAGACTCAATCGTACTTGACGCAATACCTACGATTGCCCTACGGTTGTTCGATAACTAACAAGGTTGTAAATGAAAACTCTTGTTTTTCCCATCTATATTGGCGAACTTAACGGGTCTCCTATCGGGGACCTGCGCCTCGCGGTTTCAGACCTGGGCCTGGTCGCCGTTGAATGGGCGGACTCTCAACTCCAGTTTGATTCCTACCTCCAGCACCTCAAGCGCCCCATCCAGCCCGACGCAAAAAAGATCGCGCCATACGCAAAGGAGTTGCGTGAATATCTGAGCGGCAAAAGAAGCGCGTTCACCATCCCGGTTGACTGGTCGCTCTTTCGCCCATTCCAGCGCGAAGCTTTGCAGGCCATCTTTCGCATTCCCTACGGCGAGACGTGTACCTATCACGATATCGCGATCGAGATCGGCAGGCCGAACGCATCGCGCGCGGTAGGGCGCGCCAACGCCACCAACCCCATGCCAATTGTGATTCCCTGTCACCGCGTCATCGGCAGGGATGGCAAACTGCATGGTTACGGCGGCGGAGAGGGCTTAAAAACAAAGGAATGGTTGTTGAGATTAGAAGGGGCGGTCATCGCGTAATATTTTAGAACATTAGTGCGTCGTAATCCTTGTCCTTCCAACCATTTTTGAAACCAGGAGTACGACGTGAAACCCAAACATTGGTTCGTGTTCATATTGCTTGGCGCGATCTGGAGTTCCTCTTTTATGTGGATCAAGATCGCCATAGCCGAGATCGGTCCCATGACGCTGGTCGCCTTTCGGGTCCTGTTCGGGCTTTTATTTGGCGTCGCGGTCATTTTGATTCAGCGCGCGCAATTACCGCGCAGCTTCAAGGAATGGCAGCCGCTTTTGATACTGGGTGTCACAAATGTCGCCATCCCTTTCTTCCTCATCTCGTGGGGCGAGCAATCCATCGACTCGGCGGTCGCGGCCATCCTGGATGCCACGGTCCCGCTGTTCACCATTTTGATCGCCCATTATCTGCTGCATGATGATAAGATGACCGTGCCGAAAGTGCTGGGCCTGCTCATGGGCTTTGCCGGTGTGGTCATTCTGATGAGCAAGGACATTGGTGCCTCGTTCGGTTCCGTGTTCGGTCAGCTCGCGGTAGTGCTTGCATGTGCTTTTTACGCAGGCAGCAACGTGTACGCGCGCAAGACCACAGAGAATACACCGGCTATCTTTCGCAGTGCAGGTCCATTGGTCTCCGCGACGGCGGTCATGTGGCTGGCAACCTTCCTGGTGGAAAGCCCGGTTGAAATCCCCCAACTGGGAATTACCTGGATCGCGCTGCTCTTTCTGGGCGTTCTTGGCTCAGGCGTTGCCTTCATTATGGTGTATTATCTGATCCATGAGATCGGTCCCACGCGCGCGAGCATGGTGACGTACCTCTTTCCGCTGGGCGGTGTGCTGCTGGGTGTGGTCTTCCTCAATGAGAACCTTTCCTGGCAGGTCTTCGTCGGGGGGGTGCTCGTTGTTTTGAGCCTGGTCGTGGCGAACCTGCAACCGCAAAAACAAAAATTAACTGCAAAGGAACACGTAGCAACAGACTAATGGATACTTTTCGGTCCGCTTTCGTTGCGATCATCGGGCGCCCCAATGTCGGGAAGTCGACACTGGTCAACGCGCTGCTGGGACAGAAGATCGCAGCCGTTTCTCCCAAGCCGCAGACCACGCGCAAGCGTCAGCTTGGGATTCTGACAACCGATCATGCACAGCTTGTCTTTGTAGATACACCCGGTATTCATAACCCGCGCCATAAGCTCGGAACGTTTCTCAATCAGGAAGCGGAAGAGGCGCTCGAAGGCGTGGACGTGGTTCTCTGGCTGGTGGATGCCTCATTTCGACCAACCGAGGAGGATCGCCAGATCGCGTCCCTGCTGACGCGCCTGCCGCGCAGGACTCCGCTCGTGCTGGCTGCGAACAAAATCGACCTGGTCACCGCCGAGGTCTTGACTCCGCACATCGAAGCGTACCAGGCATCATTGAAGAGAGAGGCGCAAGTCATCTCCATCTCCGCCACAGAGAATCGAAATCTGGATCAACTTCAGGAGTTGTTGATCTCGCTAGCCCCCGTCCGCCCGCCTGAATATGATGAAGAACAAGTGACAGATTCGTATGAGCGCGATATCGCTGCCGACTTGATCCGTGAGGCATGTCTGCAAAGGCTGCGCGATGAAGTGCCGCACGGCGTGGGCGTGCGCGTGGATGAATTCGCCGAGCGCGACAACGGCATGCTCTACATCGCCGCGACGGTGTTTGTGGAACGCGAATCGCAAAAGGGAATTGTCATCGGCGAGGGTGGAAAAATGTTGAAGCAGATCGGCTCGTCAGCGCGCAAAGAGATCGAAGAGATGGGCGGCCGGCCCGTGTTCCTGGAGCTGCGCGTGAAGGTATTGAAAGACTGGCGCAACGACGAGAATGCCTTGCGGCGGTTGGGGTATAAAATCAATATAAAGAAGAAGAGAAAGTAATTCACCGTCACTGCGAGGGAACCGCAGAGCGGTGACCGAAGCAATCTCACGCACAATTGTCGGTAATGATGAGATTGCTTCACCGCATAGCGGCTCGCAACCCC
>DASTJG010000561.1:0-11293 GCA_035716785.1 Anaerolineales bacterium | reverse complement strand
GAATGAGTTCCCTCGCAGACAAGCTTAAATCGCTCGGTGTAAAAACAGGAACAGCGGATCTCGCGCCGCCGAGTCCGAAATCCCCTTATGCAATCGATTCGGTCGTGGCTGGAGCATTCCACCCCACCCCGCGCGGGGACGTGTTCATCGCGGAGCAGGTTTATCTCCCTGACTATCTCCATGGCACGGCTCCCATCGTCTGCTCGCTGCCGCTGGCGTTGATCGCGCAATGGGCAAATGATCCTCGCCTGGCAGATATTCCACTATCCAGGTTTGCCTTCCTCGATACGGAGACCTCCGGCCTTTCAGGCGGCACCGGGACGTATGCCTTCATGGTGGGCATTGCGCGTTTCGTGGACGATCAATTCCTGCTGCGACAGTTCTTCATGCGCGATCCGGCGGAGGAACCGGCCATGCTCGAAGCGATCGCCGAGTTCCTGGCGCCGGCGCAGGCGCTGGTGACGTTCAACGGCAAAGCTTTCGACGCGCCTTTGCTCAGCACCCGTTACCGACTGCATCACATTCCGATTCCTTATGAAAATTATTCCCACCTCGACCTGCTGCCTCTGGCGCGCAGGTTGTGGCGGGACAGGCTTGAATCGCGCGCCTTGAAATATCTCGAAGAACACATCCTCGGCCTGACGCGTTCCAGCGAAGAAGTGCCGGGATATGAGATCCCCTGGCTGTATTTCGATTATCTGCGTACAGGCGACGCCCGTCCGCTGGCAGGCGTGTTCTATCACAACGCCATGGACGTGGTGGCAATGGCTGCGTTGCTGGCGCATGTCAACGAGATGATGCAGAATCCCTACGAGGGGCGCGTGGAGCATGGACTCGATTTCATCGCCCTGGGAAAATTGTTCGAACATCTAGGTCACTGGGATGAAGCCGCGCGTCTGTTCGAGCGTGGGCTGGAACTCGACTTAACGGAAGCAGACTTCGGCGTGGCCGTGAAGCGGCTGTCCATACTGCAAAAACGGCGCGGCGACTTCGAGGAAGCGGTCCGCTTGTGGGAGAGCGCTGCGGCAAACGGTCACATTTATGCCCATATCGAGATGGCAAAATATTATGAACATAAGCTTCGGGATGTGAAGACCGCGCTGAAGTGGACGCGCTCGGCGCTGGATCACGTGGAGCGCGCCGATCTGCCGGTCTACATGCGCGAGCACTGGCTGGAGGAGATCGGACATCGTCTCGAACGCCTGGAGCGAAAAGACCGTATATAATCGAGACATTCAATTCACCGGAGGAGCATCATGAATATTTCCGTTTCGCAGGCACAGGGAAGTGTGCCTGTTGCCGTTATAAAACTTGAGGGAAAATTGGACGGCCAGAATTACCAGGAGTTGATCGCGAAAGCGCAGGAACTGTACAATGCAGGGACGCGCAATTTTCTGCTCGATCTCAGTGATCTGACCTATATCAGCAGCGCCGGTCTTGTAGCTTTGCAGAGTGTGGCGCTGCTCTCGCGTGGCGAGCAAATACCCGATACGGATTATGGGTGGTCCACTTACCGCTCCCTGCATTCAAGTCAGGCGAGTCTTCAGAGGAATCTCAAGTTGCTCAACCCGCGTCCTGAGATCATCAATGTTCTGGATATGGTGGGGTTTGGAAGTATATTCGAGACTTTTACAGATCTTGATAAGGCAGTCAAGTCATTTTCGTGACGCAGGCGCTGTGCCCCGGCAGCAGAATTGGGCATCGTCTCGAACGCCTCAGACGAAAAGACCGTATATAATGGGAATATTCACTTTCCTGGAGAAAAGCCATGAATATTTCTGTTTCGCAAGCACAGGGAAACGTTCCGGTTACCATCGTAAAACTGGATGGACAATTAGATGCGCAGAATCATCAAGAACTGGTCGCAAAAGCGCAGGAACTATTTAATGAGGGCGCGCGCAATTTCCTGCTCGACCTAAACGATCTGACCTACATCAGCAGCTCCGGCCTTGTGGCCTTATGCAGTGTGGCCTTGCTGGCTCGCGGAGAGAAATTACCCGGTGCTGAGAATGGTCAGCCCACATCTCGTCCTCTGGTACACGCAGCCGAGGCAGGCACCCAGAAACACATGAAATTGCTCAACCCGCGCGCTGAGGTCATGCATACATTTGACATCGTGGGACTGGCAACATTATTCGAGGTTTTCACGAATCTCGACGAAGCGGTAAAATCATTTTAATTGGAAAAGCGACATGAAATGGAATCATGTCGCTTTTGATTTATTGAACATCGACCTTGCGAAGGTCTGCTCTGAACGCAAAGCCTTCGCAAGGTTTCGGGAAATTTTATTCGTAATCATTGAGGAGTAATATGAAACGCAATATTGGTAATCTGGTCATTCTCGCGTCCGTGATCCTGACTGTGATCGTCTGGTTCGTTTTCCCCCCGCACAATGATGGCAGCGATACATTTGTCCGCCGCTATGCCGGCGAGATCCTTGGTTCGACCGTGATCGTCCTGTTGTCCTTTTCCCTTTTCCTTTCCACACGCCCCAAATGGGCAGAACCATACTTTGGCGGGCTGGATAAGATGTACATGACACACCGACGCACCTCCACCAGCGCATTTTTGCTGTTGTTCGTGCATCTTCTCACTGTTCCCATCTCCGTCACCGATCTGCGCATCGGGAACTATATCGCCATGATCGCCTTTATCGGGATTGTCTCGATCGTGCTTGTCACGCTTGCGCCACGCATCCCTTTCCTGGGTACGTTCCTCACGGGCGGAACATACGATGGCTGGAAAAGACTCCATCGTTTCATCGGTATCTTCTTTATCCTGGGCTTCATCCATTCATTGACGGTCAAAGCGCTCGACGCGTTGATTGCTATTACCTGGGTGCAGATGTTTTTCATCCTGGGTACGGTCTCTTATCTTTACACAGAGATCTTCGGCGGCTTCTTTAAAAAGTATGTCCCGTATACCGTCGCGGCGGTGAAGCATCCCAATCCGTCGACGACTGAGGTGACTCTCCGCCCGAAGAAAGGCACGATCAGGAAACAGCGTGCGGGACAATTTCTCTTTGTGCACTTTCCCGAAGACAGGATTCTGAAAGAGTCCCATCCATTCACCATCTCCAGCGGGCCGCAAGAGGATGTTTTGCGCGTCACCATCAAAGCCAGCGGAGATTTCACACGCTATCTTTTCGACCACCTGAAGCCAGAGATGGGAGCAGTTGTTGAAGGTGCCTATGGGATGTTCGACTACAAAACGGGCGGGCCAAAGCAGATCTGGATCGCGGGCGGGATCGGGCTGACGCCTTTCCTGGCCTTTATCCGCGATATGAACGGGAGTCTGGCTCACGACGTGGACTTTTATTACACGGTCCGCCATGCGGAGGAGGCTTTGTTTGTAGATGAAATCAAAGCCGCGGCAGGAAAAAATCCGCGCTTTAAACCGCATATCCGCTTTTCGACAACCGAAGGCTCGTTGAGTGTGGATCACATCCTCAAAAACGCGAGTGGAACTTTACGGGAGTATCATATTTATTTGTGTGGCCCCCTGCCAATGATACAAGCCTTCGAGAAGAGGTTCCTCGAACAGGGAGTACCCGGGGAACAAATTCACTACGAGGAATTCAATTTCCGTTAGAATCCCCGGTTAAGGAAAACAATATGAACATCACGATTGACATTCGACAGGCGCGCGAACCGATTGCCGTCATGCATCTGCAAGGCGACATCGACGCGTCGAATTTCGTGCAGGTGGTGGATAAGGCCCGGGAGATCTATCAGAACCCGGCCCGCAATCTCGTGATCGATCTGAGCGAAGTCCCCAACATCACTGCAACCGGGCTGGTCGCCATTCATAAGATTGCTTTGTTGTACAGCGGGGTTCCGGAGGAACAGGTTCATCCTGATCTGACACACAGCAGCAATGCGCGAAAATACGTCAAGCTCCTCAGCCCCCAGCCCGCCGTGGATGAAGCGTTGACCACTGCAGGTTTGAAATTGTTCTTCAAAGTCTTTCATGATCTTGAAAGCGCGCTCAACTCATTCTAACTTTTCAAAGAGACCAATATGCATAGAAGATATAGAGAACACCGCCATCGCCGCCGCAGTACCCAGGACCGTCCCCGCAGACTCTCTCTTACCTCTGCGATTCGCAAACCAGGCACGCAGATTGCTTTTTTGATCGTCGTTGCCCTGATCGTTTTCCTCATTCTGCAAATGGGCGGGAGAAACAATACCAGCCTTGCGCGCACAATCAGCGTGAGTGAGGCCTACAACTTGTATCAAAACGGCGCATTTGTTCTGGACGTCCGTACGCAGGAGGAGTGGAACGAATATCACGCGCCCAATACCACGTTGATCCCTCTGGACCAATTACCTTCACGTTTAAACGAAATTCCCCACGATCGCCAGATCGTTGTGGTTTGCCGCACCGGCAACCGCAGCCAGCAGGGAAGAGATATCCTGCTTGATGCGGGCTACAAACAGGTCACGAGCATGTCCGGCGGACTCAACGAATGGCGCGACAAAGGGTATCCCATCGAACCCAGATGAGGAGCATGAACGTCCCGGCAGTTTCACTCGTGCCGGGACGTTTTATCCTGCTACCACGCGGTTTCCTCCGGCCTCCTTGGCTTTATACATCATTCGATCCGCCCGTCGCAGGATATCTACAAAGGATTTATCTTCCGCCTCTGCCTCTGTTGCGCCGATACTCACTGTGGAATAGATCGGGGTGCCGTCCACCATACAGGGTGTTTGCCCCCACATCTTTTGGATTCGCTCGGCAACGACTTTTGCCTGCTCAAGATTCGTCTCTGGCAGCAGCAAGGCAAATTCCTCTCCCCCCAGACGACCAAATGTATCCTGGGCGCGTTTCTGCTCCAGGGTGACAAGGGATACGTTCCGCAAAACCAGGTCACCCGCATAGTGTCCATAGGTATCATTGATAATTTTGAAGTGATCCGCATCCATGACCAGCACAGACAACCGGCGGTGATAGCGCCGGAATCGCAAAAATTCACTCTCTGCCATGTCGAAAAAATGACGCCGGGTCAGGCTTTTGGTTAGAGGGTCGATGTTGGCCAGGTAAGCAGCCGTTTCCCTGGCGTCCTTTTCCTGCACATACGCCCTGAACAATTTCCGGCGGTAGGATTGGATCTGCGAGCCTGATACTATCCCCAGGGCATGGATGACAAATTGCGCGGCAGCTACTGCGTTCAACCTGATGGGGTCGATACCTGTTTTGTAGAAAAAATCGATAAAGAGCGTGCCGATCGAAAAGCCAAAGGCCAGTATGAAATTGTAAGAAATCCTAAGCGGCGAAAAAACGTAAATGGCAAAGGGAATGATGATATCGGTAATGGTGCTCAGATAATTTGCCGGCCGCATGAAATTGAGCAAAAGGAAGTATACAACAGTGAAAGATAACCACCCAAGCACGATGCGGTCATATACCTTCACCCTGCCGGTCTTCCGCAGGAGGACCATCACCAGAATGGACACAAGGATATAAATGCCTCGATACAGCATCAACTGCACGAACAGGTCAGGGCGGGCCTCGGTAAGTAAGGCATCCATTCTGATCATGCTCAGCAATCCAATAATGGCAATGGAGATGTAAAGGATGCCGTATGAGATATCGTCCTTCAGGTAAAAAACGCGATAATCACCCTCCATTTCCCCCAGATCAGTAATAAACCGGCTCAAGAATTTCCTGAACATTCGCCAACAACTGAATCATACTCCATATTCCCGCTGTGCATAGTGTTTGCAGTTTTCCATTCATGGCTTTCTCAAGAACCGCGGTTGCGGACTTTTGTACATGGATTACGCGGACCGGACGGACTTTTTCCGTTTTTTCACGGAGGAATGCGTGATGTCTGTGTGCTCCGTGTACCCCGCACGCTTCATGAAGAAAGAATAGGTGGCGTGCGGGGTGTACAAAAAGAAGCTGTCAAGCCTTCTTGAAAAACCATAGTTTTCCATTTGTCGAATTCCATAAACGGCTCGTTGCCCCAAAAATCCATTCTCACGGTGATACAATTCCTGCCACACCCATCTTTGGAGGAAACATGGCTTCTCAAATTGATGAACTTGTCAGGATGCGCGATATCGAGACCCTCTATGAACTCATGACGGAGGATGAGGAGTGGCTGACCCAGCTCGAAGCCGCCGGGGGCTTGAGTAAACTCGGTGACCGCCGTGGCTATGAATTCCTGTTGACCGCGCTCTTGAGTGATGATGAAGAAGTTCATGGGGTGGCGCAGGAAATCCTGGACTCTCCCGAATTGAACAAACTGCGCGAAGAAATCGAAGCCGAACGCCAACGTGCACACCGTGAACGGATGGCATCGGCCAGGAAGCGCCTGCAGAACGGTGGTAAGGTTTTTCTTTATAAAACGGTCTACCTTCCCTCAGGAGCGATCGTTGGCGATGATCCGCTGGGGAAAGGGTTCAATGTCCCCGCGCTGGACGAGCACGGCTTGGAAGGCTGGGAGGTTATTCATATGCTCCCCAGCCGCGGAGCCACGCTTATCAGCAGCATCGACAATCAATTGACGGGTGCCTATTTCCTGCTTAAGAAGGAAGTTCTTCCCGGCGAAAGCGCCGAGCTGGAGAACGAATAAGGAGACGCTATGTGCGTGATCTGTGCTGCTATTCCTGCAACTGCTGCAGTGGGGGCGAAGTTGAATGCTGATCAACGAAGTAAAGCTGTCGAAGACCGTAAACCCATTTCCAGGCTGACGGGAATCGCAATTGCATTTCTGGTTGTCTGTTCCATCATTTACCATACATTCATCTGGCGAAGTTAAGTCATGTCCTGTGGAGACTTGATTCCGCCGCAGGACTTTTGACAGAATCATCTTTCTTCACGCTCACCTAACGATAACAGCCTGCAGTGGAAATTCTTGACTTCTGATGTTTAATAGTATACACTTATTGAAAATGATTTTCACTATCAAAAACAAATATGACTAGCGAAATTTGGCTCACCCAATTACAAGAAAGCGGCTATCGCATCACGGAGGCTCGCCGCGCAGTGGTCGACACAGTTGCAGTTACCCAGCGCGCGCTCACCCCTATCGAAGTTTTCGATCTGGCACGGAAAGCATATCCTGCACTTGGATTAGTAACCGTCTACCGTACGCTTGAAAAGCTCGAAGAATTACATCTCATTCAACGCGTACATCAGCCTCAGGGATGTCAGGCATTTATTGCCGCGAGCCAGGCGCATCAACACCTCCTGCTTTGTCAGAAGTGTGGCCGGGTTAAGTTCTTCGAAGGAGACGACCTTGATACTCTGATTGCCGCGATCGCAAAGAAGACGGGGTATCAGATCCGTGAACACTGGCTGCAATTCTTTGGGTTGTGCCAAAATTGTAAATAACTTTTAGAGTGGATAATCTATGCGTCGATTACTCAACATTTTAACCATTATTGTCCTCCCCTTTCTGCTTGCCAGCATGCTTGTTTCCTGCTCAGGGACATCCTTCGATCCAACTCGGGACGGGACTGCTCCCGATATCCTGACCACCTCCACCATCCTGGCAGATATCACGCAAAATATCGCGGGCGACCGTCTCAAAGTTGGATCGCTCCTGCCGTTCGGAGTGGATCCCCATTCCTATCAACCTACCCCTCAGGATACAGTAAAGGTCAGTAAAAGCAAAGTGCTGGTCAGCAATGGTGCGGGGTACGAACTGTTCCTGGAGCCATTGCTCGCGAACGCCGACGGTGAGAGAACGTTGATCGAGGCATCAGCAAGCCTCGACCTGAGGTCAGACGCGGAACACGGCGTCGATCCACATCTATGGCTGGATCCGAACAACGTGATCGTTTACGTGGAAAACATCCGTGATGGGCTGATCCGGTTCGACCCGGAAGGTACGGAGATCTATCAAGCCAACGCGAATGCATACATTGCGCGGCTCGAAGAACTGGATGCGTGGATCAATGAACAGATAGCGCAGATCCCACCCGCGCGCAGACTGCTGGTCACAAACCATGAGGCGTTTGGTTATTTTGCCGAACAGTATGGCTTTACTATCATTGGGACCGTGATCGAAAGTTTCAGTTCAGATGCCTCTCCCTCTGCCCAGCAAATGGCTGCCCTGGTGGATCAGATCAAATCGTCCGAGGCGCCTGCAATATTCCTGGATGCAGCGGACAACCCCTCGCTGGCGCAGCAGATCGCCGCGGAAACAGACGTGGAGGTTGTCACCGACCTGCACGTCGAATCTCTCACAGATGGCGCGCCCACCGGGACGTACATCGAGATGATGAAATATAACGTGACACAGATTGTGAAAGCCCTCCAATAATTCGCGCAGCAATGCAGAGCGAACGAAACTATGTACCCTCATACTCACCATCAGCCAAACAAACCCATCCTTGATGTGCAGCGCATCACCGTCCGTTACAATGGAGGCGCTGCGCTCGACGATATCACCTTCCATCTTCACGAAGGAGAGCGTATCGCGGTCGTAGGACCGAACGGCGCGGGGAAAAGCACGCTGTTTAAGGTCATCGCGGGAGTGCTGCCACCAAGCGCAGGGGAAGTGAACATCTTCGGCTCGCGTCCGCGCGGGCATATCTGCATTGCCTACATCCCGCAGCGCAGCCAGGTAGACTGGAACTTCCCTGTCAGCGTCGCCGATGTGGTCATGATGGGCCGCTCTGCCAAGCTGGGTCCGCTCAACTGGCCCCACAAGAAGGATTGGGAGTACGTTCGCCATGCGCTCGAAACGGTCCAGCTGTCTGACCTGGCAGCGCGTCAGATCGGGCAGCTTTCGGGCGGGCAGCAGCAGCGCATGTTCATCGCGCGCGCTCTTGCTCAGGAAGCGGAGCTGATGTTGATGGACGAGCCATTGACTGGGCTGGATACTCCCTCACAGGAAGGCTTGCTCGATCTGCTGGATACACTGCGAGATCAAAGGGTCACGGTCATGGTTGCAACGCATGATCTCGATCAGGCTGCCCGGCACTTCGACCGGATCATGCTGCTCAATCATCGCATGGTTGCGTTCGATGTGCCGCAAAAGGTTTTACACACAGACAATTTGCTGCAAGCCTATGGCGGACGCCTGAAACTTGACCCACAGGGAACCATGCTGGTAGACGACTGCTGTCCTCCCGATTGATTCACGATGACCGTCGCATCCATCAAAACACTCCGCAAGTCATAAATCGCAAATCGTAAATCCAAAATCGTAAATCGAATGTCTTTTTTCCTTAATCCCCTCCAATATGAATTCATGCAGCGCGGCATGATCGCCGCGGTTCTGGTTGGCATTGTCTGCGCGGTGGTCGGCACGTACGTTGTTCTGCGCGGCATGGCTTTCTTTGGCGACGCACTGGCGCATACCATTCTTCCTGGCATCGCCCTCGGATATCTCATCAGCGGCGGGGCGCGCGACTCGCTCTTCTGGTGGGCGCTGGGGACAGCCATCGTGGCTGCGCTGGGGATCGGCGCGATCAGCAAAAATTCAGAGATCAAGGAAGACACCGCGATCGGGATCATCTTTGCCGGGATGTTCGCGCTGGGGATTGCGTTGATCTCCACCGTGCGCAGCTACGCCGTGGACCTGAGTCACTTCCTCTTCGGGGATGTGCTCAGCGTTTCTCCCCAAAGCCTGTGGCTGATCCTGATCTTCGGCGGTATCGTCCTCCTGCTCATCTTCGCCTTCTACAAGGAATTCATGACCTTGTCTTTCGATCCCATTCTCGCCGCCACGCTGCGCATCCCGGTTGGCATGCTCAACAACCTGCTGCTGGTTCTCATCGCCGCGACCATCGCGGTCTCGCTGCAAACTGTCGGCGTGGCATTGATGGTCGCGATGCTGGTCACTCCTGCCGCAACCGCCTACCTGCTCACCCGCCGCCTCGCACGGATGATGGTTCTCGCCGCGCTCTTTGCCTCGCTCTCGGGGATCATCGGTTTGTACCTTTCCTACTACCTGAGCATCGCCTCGGGCGCCGCAATTGTACTCACCGCTACGGCCTTCTTCATGGTCGCATTTACATGGAAACGAGTCAGAGGCACATAACCCATTTCTTGTTTTTAAGACAAATGACACGTGAATGCCAGAGGCAATCGATATATGATTTCTCTGGAGGTGCTCCATGTCGCAGATAATAATAAGCGGTATCTTGTATAGTCTGTGGCTTTTACTGCCTGTGATTACCTTTATGGCACTTAGACATGGACGGACATCCCGTTCAATGCGCGTCAATGGTATGCTGGCAGCAGCCGTTTTTGCACTCCCTGCCTACACAGGACTGATATGCTTGATCTCCGGTCTTGCCTGGCCGCCTGACATATTTTTTCGGCAAAGAAATGCATCGGACAGTGTTTCTGTTTCGGGTTACCGCATCGTCTATGCTCAACAATGGGGGTTGGACTTTTACGAGACTTATTTCGAGGTCACGCGCGCCGATGGGCTCAAGGCATATCTGGAAATCGATGGCGATGACAACAAATGCTGGTCGATCACCACACAGCAAACAGGCGCAAGGATTTATTTTCTGTGCGACGAACAGACGGTCACAGAACACACCTCCTATGTGGATACGGAACAGATGCTTCTCTATGCCGGCGCAATAAGCTGTTCGCGGTTTATAAATGATCTTCCATTTCGGAAATATGCCGGCAATCCTTTGATCAGCATGACGGATAGTGGGGATGCAGAGTTATACTGCTGGACTGAATAGGTTCTAATTATTTCAGATATCCACCGAGTCCTTTCGGAGAGAGGAGGCGAATAATGACAAAACGCGTACTGATCCTGTTGGGCGGGCAGTGGCATGACTTTGATGGCTTCGCCACTGCCATGCAGTCATTGCTGGAGTCTCATGGCTTGCAAGTGGAGGCAACATATGATTTTGACAGCCTCCTGCACTTGAAGGAAAACCAGTATGACCTGGTACTGAGCTACACCTGTCTCACATCAGATGAGGGAGGCTCCAGGGAACCTGGCCCGGATCGTTTTACCAAGCCTCAGGTTAATGGGCTGATCAGCTGGGTGCGCGGCGGCGGCGCGCTGCTGGCCGTTCACGCGGCAACTGTCATCGGCGCGTCCGATCCGGCGCTCGGCGAGCTCATCGGCGGAGTCTTTGTCTCCCACCCGCCAGCATTTGCGTTCACCGTTTACCCGATGTTCGGAGAGCATCCCATGACGGCGGGGATCGAAGCCTTCACCGTCCACGATGAGTTCTATGTTGAAAGGCAGACAGCGGACGTACAGGTACACATGGTCGCTTTTGACCGCGGTGTGGCGTATCCCATGGTCTGGAGCAAGACCGAGGGGCAGGGACGCGTGGCTCACATCGCGCCGGGCCAT
>DASTJG010000560.1:0-4991 GCA_035716785.1 Anaerolineales bacterium | reverse complement strand
CGTAATTTCTTCAGCATTTTTTCTCCTATACTTTGTAAAGAGGACCAATAAGCTTTCTGGTTTCAGTAATTTTGGTTTCGATCATTCTGCCGGGAGCATCGCTCCCGGCAGATGAAAACTTTGTGGTTTGCGATGAACGATGATTTACTGCTCAATAGCCGGGGTTTCAACTGACTTCTGCGAGAGATAGGTGGCCGTGAGCAAACCGCCCGTGACGAGCAGCATGACGGGCACTGCAAACTTCATAATGGCGTTGTCGTTGAAGATGCTCAGGAAGGCCGTGATGAAGAAGCCTCCACCCGCGATGGTGAAGAGGACGCTCGCGGCCGTCTTCACGCCTGCGGACTGGTTCGCGATGCCGAGCACAAGCAGTCCGAGTCCCACTGCAAGGAACTCAAGGGGCCACAGGATTGCCCAGGATTGCCACAGTCCGGTCACCGTGCAGAAGATGAACATCAGGCCATTAGCGCCAATGATAAATGCGGGGATGGCAAGCCCCGGGACGCGCATGAAGATGGCTGCCATGATAAAGCCGAGCGCCAGTCCCAGGATCTCCAGCGTCCATGCCACAGCCCAAACTTCCCAATGACCTGTCACACTGGCATAAAGCAGGATCGCGCCGGTGGTGAGCACAGGGATGCCGGGGATAAAGAATGCGCCAAAGCCACGGTGGACGAAGCCGAGAAAGCCGGGAAACGTCAGCCCAACACCGGCAAGGAGGATGATCACAGGCCACAATTTCCATGCATGGGTTGTCAGGAAGGTGTTCCCAGCCAGGGCGATCACACCCATAGCCAGCAAGGTGATTCCAGCGATCAGGTTGAATAATTTTTCAGGTTTCATGATAGACCTCCAGTCTAGGAAATAAATTGGTTGATCGAAGCAACCATAAACGACAGGAATAAAGTGATGGAACTGCAAAGCAAAGACAGGATTGTCATGGCAGGACCAAAATTGCGTGCCCAGATAGGTCCAGCGTTGGGGATACGACCGATCTGGACCGGGATGAAGATCGACAGCCAGATAAAGAACAGTTCCGCCATCCAGAGAAAAGCCCAGTCTTCCCAGCGATCGGTCACTGCACAATAGGCCAGAATGAGCCCGGTCCCGAAGACAATCCCGCTGGGGATCATCAATCCCCATTTCTCGGTACCCCAGCCGATGATTGCCAGGAAGCTTGCAAAAAGAAATATTTCGACCGGCCAGGCATATGCAATGATGTTTTGTCTGCTGATGACACTGAGCATCACGATGACAAAGTTGATGATGATGTATAAGCCTATCCCGCCAAAGACAGCCGATACCGGACTCATACGAACAACGGGAAGCTTTTCCAGGGAAGTTGTCAGTCTGTATAAGAATTTTTCGAGATGCAGGTCAAGGCGAACCTCGGATGTCGGCGCGCTTCCGATCGGTTTGATGCCCGCATCGGTATCCGCGTCTGCAAAACGATGGTCGGTGATCTGCTTGCGCGCGGTCCCGGAGAAGACGGCCTGCTGTGGAAACCCACCGGGCGGCAGGACACTGGGACGTTTTTCCTTCGAAAGATCCTCTTCAACATTCTCAAGCGCTTTTGACATTTCTTCGGCGCTTTGGAAACGATCATCCGGATCTTTGGACAATGCCTTGAGCACAATCGCCTCGAGCGAAGCCGGAAGTGCCGGGTCGACCTGCGTGGGGAGGGGGAGCGGGTCGTTGAGATGCTTCATCAGGATCGCGAGCGGCGTATCGGCGTCGAAGGGAGTGTAGCCTGTGAGCATTTCATAGAGCACGATTCCCAACGAGTAGATGTCGCTGCGAATGTCGCACTTCCCTTCAAAGCCCTGTTCGGGAGCCATGTAGTTGAGCGTGCCCATCAACGCGCCCGAGACGGTGTGCTGTGTATTCCCCACAATCTGTGCGATGCCGAAATCGGTCAGCACAGCCTGTCCCTTTTTTGTCAGCATGATGTTGGCTGGCTTGAGGTCGCGGTGGATGATCCCCTCGGCGTGCGCGTAGGACAGTCCACTCAGGACATCTTTCATGATGCGGACGATTTCCGCGAGCGGTATACGCTGATTGCGAACTCGATAGTTGTTAAGGAGCGTGCGCAGGGTGTCGCCTTCGAGCAGTTCCATCACCATGTAATAGTAGTCATCCTGCATGTCGAAGTCGAAGACCTGTACGATGTTTGCGTGGCGCAGACCCGAAACCGCGTGGGCTTCGTGCCGGAAGCGTGCCAGGAATTCGTTGCTTTCCACAAGGTCCGAACGCAATATTTTGATCGCCATGTAGCGATCCAGCTGCGGATGGTACGCATTGTAAACCTGTGCCATCCCGCCGCGCCCGAGTGGTTCGAGAATGCGATATTTTCCTAACGTCATTCCTTCGAGATTTGATGGTGACATGTGTGCTCCGGTGTTCTTTCGGTGTAGATATTAACCCCAATCAAGATTTTCAACCTATCCAAACGCTAACAGCCCGCTAACAAGTTGCTGTTCACTCCATATCAGTTTTTCCGAGCAATTTATAGCCAAGTCCGCGCACGGTGATCAGAAGGACCGGCGTGTTGGCATCGCTTTCGATCTTGGTTCGCAGACGGCGGATGAGGTTTTCGATTTGATAATCGTAGATCCCCTCCTGGTATTCAGACCAGACCGTTCGCCCGATCTCGTCTTTCGAGCAAACCTTGCCCCGGTTTTCGTAGAGATATGCCAGGAGGGAAAACTCTTTCGGCGACAACTGGACGGGATGCCGGTTCAGGCGGACGACCCCCGCCTCGACGTTGACTTCCAGTTCGGGGAAGGGTGTCTCGCTTGTCGTTGAGTCCGGGTCATGGAATGTGAACACGACTTCACCGATGGAGATTTCATCTCCATCGCGTAGTTGTATACTGCCCAGTACGCGTTCGCCATTGAGAAACGTTCCGTTCATGCTGCCAAGGTCATCCAGAAAGACGCGGCGCCCGTCACGGCGAATGTGGGCATGCTCGCGCGAGGCGCGTTTGCTCACGATCACAATCTCGTTTTCCACCGCCCTTCCCAGGCGGGTGACAGCCTGTTCGAGAAAATGTTCCTTTTTGGAAGGGTCGCGTAAGTAGGGAGTGTTTGAGTCTGCCATGTTTGCTCCTGAAGTTCGCGCATAGTATAGCATGCTCCGCCGGGTAAAATATTCTCATGAAAATCGTTATTCTTACTTATGGGTCGCGTGGTGACGTCCAGCCTTTTCTGCCCCTGTCGCTCAGGCTCATGGAAGAGGGGCATTCTGTCAAACTGGCAGCACCGTCCCGATTTATGAGTTTGATCGAAGGGTATGGCATCGATTTTGTGTCCCTGGCCGGTGACCCCGAAGATCTAAGTCGCCGCTTCAATAGTGCTGGATACAACTTTATCAAGATGATACGCGAGATGATGGATCATGCGATTGATATTGGCGCCGATATCTTGCGTCAAACCGAAGAAGCTTGTAAGGATGCCGATCTCATCATACACACATTTGCCCATGCAGTCGGCGCACATACCCTGGCACGCGAGAAGAACATTCCTGATATTCACGTTCAAACATTCCCGATGTTTGTAGCGACGGGTGACTATCCAAATGTGACTATGCCAGATTTGAGATTGCCTTTCTTAAATCGCTTGACGCATACGCTCTCGGGAAAAATCACATGGTGGACTTCCCAATTTGGATTTGAGCGCGTCCGCCGTCGCGCCGGACTCCCAAAGCGCAAACTGTATTGGCCCTTCGGTAACGATCCGCTTCGCCCGCGGACCCCCATCCTGTGCGCGTGGAGCCCGAGCCTTCTCCCGGCCTCGAGCGACTGGCCGCCGGATGTTCACGTCACTGGTTATTATTTCTTTCCTCCAAACGATTCCTACCAACCACCGGCGGAACTTCAATCGTTCCTGCAAGCAGATAAGCCGCCGGTGTGTATTACGTTTGGAAGCATGGTCAACCGTGATGCGGAAAGAATCAATCGTGTTGTGCGCGAGGCATTAAAACAAACAGCAAATCGTGGAATTGTCCTTTCGGGTTGGGGTGGGATCGAGGCTGCCTCATCGAAGGATGTACTGTATCTCGAAGCTGCTCCACATGATTGGCTATTGCCGCGCTGCAAAGTGGTGATCCATCACGGCGGGGCAGGGACTACCGCCGCAGGCCTGCGCGCGGGGATTCCAAATGTCGTCGTTCCATTCACGGCAGATCAGCCGTTCTGGGGAAGACGAGTCCATGTCATGGGCGCGGGGCCCCGGGCTATCCTTGTAAAGGATCTTTCTGTTGAGAAGTTAACGCAGGCAATCGCTGAGGCAGAGACAAATGCCCTTCGTGAGCGTGCACGGTTTCTCAGTCAGGCGATGCGAAACGAAGATGGGGTCAGCAAGGCTGTCCATTTGATCGAAAAATGTTCAAGTGATTTTCATAGTAATCACTTACGGTTTGTTAATAGATAATGTGGTATCATTCCGCCGTTCTTAAGTAAGAGAAGCTGTGAATGTGAAGGTCATCAAAGACCCAATATGCATGAAAACGAAAACGCGATTTTTTAAGGTTAAATGTCTGATAACCCTTGACAAAAAAAGCTAAATGCATATAATCACCATTCGCCAGTACATTCTACAGATCTCGTCCCCCTGACAGATCATTGAAAACTGAGAAGTCTCTAGTCAGAGACACAAGCCTGTGGCAAGCCCTAAGCTTGACGAAGGGTTGCAGTCTGACGAGCCGATGTCAAAAGACATCGGTGTTTTCGTCTGTTGATCTCTTGACAGCAGGCCAAGGCGGCTCCTGAAAGATGCGGCCCGCTTTGTTACCAGAACTTTAACAACTGAATAGTGATAGGAAGCAACAACTCTGTCGATCCAGTAATAAACCCGTAAACTAACACTCGCAAGAGTGAAAAATTTTTTGCGGAGAGTTTGATCCTGGCTCAGGATGAACGCTGGCGGCGTGCCTAATACATGCAAGTCGAACGAGGTGCTTTTGTAGCAATACGAGAGTATCCTAGTGGCGAA